>NZ_JBHZOP010000120.1:0-9937 GCF_042787595.1 Stenotrophomonas sp. YIM B13575
ACTACAACCAAGAGCGCATCAGATTGAAATTGAAGGGCCTGAGCCCGGTACAGTACCGGGAACAGGCCCAAGCGGCCGTTTGACCCCACCGTCCAACTCTCGGGGGTCACTTCAGGACGGGTTTACGGCGTCTCCCGCCACCGGACCCACCCCGCCATCCCACAGCAAACCCGCTTCTGCTGTTGCTTCGGCCGTTGCCGTTGCCTGAAGGCCTCTGCAGGTGCAGGGCTGCAAGCCCTGCCGACAAACCCCTAACTCTCGCAGTTGGCGAACAGGTCGCGGTCGCGCTCGTACAGCGAGGTCTTCACCTGCATCAGCCCCAGCACCGACGGGAACAGGTTGTCGTGGTCGGTGTAGCTGGCCGCGCGCTTGCGCACGCACTGCAGGTCCAGCCCGCGGCTGCTGGCGAAGCCTGGTGAGAACCAGATCGTCATCGGTACCCGGGTCTGCTCGGCCGGTGCGATCGCGTATGGCACGCCGTGCAGGTACAGGCCCTTTTCGCCCAGCGACTCACCGTGGTCGGACAGGTAGATCATCGCCGTGTCGTAATCCTGCAGGCCCTGCAGCGTGCCGATGGTCTTGCTCAGGAAATGATCGGTGTACAGCACGGCGTTGTCGTAGCTGTTGGTGATTTCTTCGCGCGTGCAGCGGCCGATGTCGCGGGTATCGCAGGTCGGGGTGAAGCGGCGGAAGGCCGGCGGATAGCGCTCGAAATAGGCCGGGCCATGGTTGCCCAGCTGGTGCATCACCACCACCCGGTCACCCGGGCGTGCACGCACCTGGGTCGCCAGGTCCTGCAGCAGGATCTCGTCCATGCAACGGCCATCGGCACACAGCCCCGGCGTGGTCGCGTCCGACAGTGACTGGAAGTCCAGGCCCTCGCATACGCCCTTGCAGCCGGACTGGTTGTCGCGCCACAGCGGTGCGATGCCCGCGCGGTTCAGTACATGCAGCAGCGATTGGTGCGCACGGATCTTCTTTTCGTCGTACTCGTGGCGTCCCCACGGCGAGAACAGGCACGGCAGCGAGACCTCGGTACTGGTGCCGCAGGAGTGCATGTCGGGGAAATTGACCACCGCCGCCTGGGCCAGCTCCGGCGTGGTGTTGCGGCCGCCATTCAAGCCCCAGTTCTGCGCGCGTACCGTTTCGCCCATCACGATCACCAGCAGGCGTGGCTTGCTGGTCGGTGCGCGCGGGGTCGCCTTGGCATCGGTACCGATCGGCAGCTTCGGCGCGCGTTGTACCGGGTTGTCACCACGCAGCGCACGCGGCAGCCCCAGCAGCACATTGGCGGGCGTTGCCAGGTAGCGCACTTCGCGCTGGTTGCGCATCAGGGCCGACACATCCTGGAAGGACACCAGCGCGCCACCGAGCGCAGTGGCCGCAGCCACCAGCAGGAAGCCGATGCGCCACAGCAGGCTGCGGCCCCAACTACGGCGACGCAGTTCAACGCGCCACAGCACCACCATCGGCAGTGCGGCCAGCAGCAGTACCGGCCACAGCAGCGACACCGTCATCAGTTCGCGGCTTTCCTTCGGGTCGGTGGCCAGCACGTTGCGCAGCATGTCCGCATCCAGATAGATGTGGTAACGGCTCATGTAGTGCGCGGCAAACGCGGTGACCAGCAGCAGTACGCTGATCACCACCTTGGCATTCCAGCGCCACACCAGGATGCCCAGCAGCACGCCGTGTGCACCCAGCAGCAGCAACAGCAGCGAAAGCGCATAACGCAGGCTGCCTGGATGGCTGGCCATGGCGCTGTGCCAGAACAGGCCATTGCCGGCCACAGCGAAGAACAGGCTGGTGAGAATGATCAGCGCTTCGGTGGACAGCTGCGGCCGCCATGCGCGGATGCTGGCCAGTGTCGGCAGCCGGAAGGAACGTTGGACCGATGCGTTCATGCAATTGCCTCCTGGCGGGTCGAGCGGTCCAACTGGCGGCGGACCATCAGGTACAGGCCCAGCGACAGCAGCCAACATATCAATGCGGTAGCAACGTCATGCGAAAGGAAATGGGCGCCGCGAAGCTGCTGGCCGATACCGAACACCAGGCCACTGCCGAGGCCGATCCACAGCCCGGCCCGGCGCCACGACGGTCGCCACAGCAGCGCGAAGAAATACAGGCACAGCCACGCGTATCCCGCGCTGGCGTGGCCGCCGGGGAAGCAGGCACGGGCAGCCATCCCAGTTGGGCGGCTGCTGAAAAGACCGACGAAAGGATCGTGTCCGCCGTAGCGCAGCAGATCCCACGGGCAGTCCATCGGCACCAGCGACTTCAGCAGCGAAATCAGCCCCGTGCCGAGTGCCACGGCCATCACCACATAGAGCAGCGCCCAGCGCAGCGTGCGATCGCGACCACGACGCCAGTGGTGGAAGCACAGCAGCATCACCACCAGGGCCGCAGCCGTGCTCAGCCATTTGCCGCCCTTGTGCACGACCGAACGGGTCAGCCAGCTGTTCTGCAGGGCCCATTGACCGCCCTCCAGGCGGAACAGATGATCGGCCAGCCACTGGTCACCCCCGAAGCCCATCAGCACGGTGAACAGAGGGAGGCCGATCGCGACAGGCAGCCAGAAATGAGTGACGGCAAATCTTGACGCCAGTGGCGAAGACGCGAGCGGAACTACCGGGGCGAGAGGACGGACAGGCATGCAGGCATGAGGTCGGTGCGGGAAACCGTGGCCATGCTCGTCACCTTGATGTCGGAGAAGGGTCGTACGCTCGTTCGTGTCGGGTTAATGATTCACCGGCACGTGTGAATGTTCAGTCTTCGTCATCGTTGGCGCCGGCGCGTTCGGCGTGACACGCCGGGTCCCACGCGGTGCCCGGAAGCAACTGCCAACGATTGCGATTTGCAACACCGATCTCGATGACCTGGGCCGGGTCGACGCAGGGGCTCATCGCCTTGTCCAGCACCAGCAGCCAGCGCTTGTCCGGGGCCTCGGCCAACCATGGGCCGGCGTCCTGCCACTGCTCCGCCCAGGGGCGCTTGAAGCCGAACTCGCGCACCGGCCGGTCGGCCTGCAGCAGGTTCTGTTCGCGCCAGGCCACCAGCGCCAGTTCCGCATCGGGGCCGATCCGCATGCCCACCCGGCGCATCACCGCCGACGCCGAGGCATAGGGGTCCAGCGCCGGTATCAGCACCAGTCCATACAGCATCCACAGCAGGCCGTGGGTGAGCAGTACCAGCGTGGCCGCGCGTCGTACCCGCAGCCACACCGCCAGTGTCGCCACGGCGATGGCGAAGGTCAGCAGGCCGTCGCCGAACGCGGGCAGCAACGTGTCGGGCATCGCCCGCCGCGCCAGCTGCGCCTGCGCCCAGGGGCTGTCGGTCAGCATCATCACGCCCAGCGCGCCGGTGACCAGCATCAGCAGCAGGCTGTAGCCGAACAGGTAGCGACGCACGCACAGGCGACGCAGCAGGCCGGGCAGCAACGGTGCCACTGCCAGTGCCATCGCCGGCAACATCGGCAGCACATACACCTCACGCTTGCCGGGGCTGGCAGTGAAGAACAGCAGGACCAGCGCGGCCCAGCCCAGCAGCAGCCATTGGCGCTGGTCACCGCGACGCAGGCGACGCCACCACGGCTTGATCATCAGCGGCAGCAGCAGGGCGCCGGGCAGCCACAGGGTGGCGATCACCTGCAGGTAATACCAGGCCGGCTGGCGATGGTGCCAGGCGTTGGCATAGCGGGTGCCGGTCTGCTTGAACAGCAGCTCGTGTGCGTACGACTGCAGCGATGCACTGGGTTCATGCAGCAGCGCCCAGCCCAGCGGCGCCAGCCATACCGCGGTGCCCAGCAGGAACGCCGGAACCAGCCACAGCAGGCTGGCGGGGTGGGGGCCGTCCACCGGCTGGCCGCGACGGCGCTGGTACAGCCACCAGCCGAACCAGGGCAGCACCATCAGCAGCGGCAGGAAGCCCACCCCCTTGGTCACCGTGCCGACGCCGGCGGCGAAGCCGGCCAGCCACAGTGCCGGCAGGTTGCGGCGCTCGCAGAGATGGCGCAGCAGGCCCCACAGGGCCAGCGTGGTCATGCCCACCAGCACCATGTCGATCTGCGCACGCTTGGCCATCAGGCCGAACTGCAGGGTGCAGAACAGTGCGCCGAGTGCGTACAGCGAATGACGTGGCGACCACAGCCGGCGCGCCAGGTCTGAAACCAGCCACAGGCTGAGCAGTGCGGCCAGCAGCGACGGCAGCAGGAACGACCACTGCCAGCTGCCGACCACCTGATGGGCAGCGGCCTGCAGCCACATGAACACGGGCGGCTTTTCGGCGTACAGCTCGCTGCCACGGTGCGGCAGCAGCCAGTCGCCGCTCTCCACCATGGCCCGCGCGGCCAGCACGAAGCGGGGTTCGTCCGGCGGCTGCGGCTGGCGCATGCCGAGACCGGCCGCCAGTGCCACCACGATCAACAGCCACAGCAGGGGCAGGTGCCAACGGCGGGGCAGGGCTACGGGCACGGCGGGCTCCGGGAGCAAAACGGCCATACTGATGGAGGGCACGTGGGAAAGCCGTCAGAGCCGCCGCCACGGCGACCGCATTCCGACATCCCCAGCGCTACCATGGTGGCACTTCCCGTGGATGTTTCGTGCATGCGCCTGTTGGTGATCGAGGACAACCGCCAGCTGGTGGCCAACCTGTTCGACTACTTCGAGTCGCGCGGGCATGTGCTCGACGTTGCCCCGGACGGCATCACCGGCCTGCACCTGGCTGGCAGCCATCCCTATGACGCAGTGATTCTGGACTGGATGCTGCCGCGCATGGAGGGCCCGGAGGTGCTGCGCCGGCTGCGTTCCGAGCACGCCTCGGAAGTGCCGGTGATCATGCTGACCGCGCGCGACGAACTGCCGGACAAGATCGCGGGCTTCCGTGCCGGCGCGGATGACTACCTGACCAAGCCATTCGCCCTGCCGGAACTGGAAGTGCGGCTGGAGGCGCTGCTGCTGCGCGCGCAGGGGCGCAATCCGCGCAAGCGCCTGCAGGTGGGCGACCTGGTGCTTGACCTGGCGACCCTGGAGGCGCAGCGCGCCGGCCAGGTGCTGCACCTGTACCCGGCCTGCCGCAAGCTGCTGGAGGTGCTGATGCGGGCCAGCCCGGGTGCGGTGACCCGGCAGCAGCTGGAATTCGCTCTGTGGGGGGATGAACCGCCGGACGGCGACCTGCTGCGCTCGCATGTGTACGAACTGCGGCGCAGCGTGGACGGCCCGTTTGCCGACAAGCTGATCCACACCCTGCCGCGGGTGGGCTACCGGCTGGCGTCCACCGCAGGCGCCGATGCACGGAACGATGACGATGGCGCGTAAACCGGGGCCGCTGTACCGGCGGGTGGTGTGGTGGCTGCTGGGCTACCTGGCGCTGATCTCGCTGGCGGTGTTCAGCGTGGGCAACTACGTGCACGAACACGCCGAGCATGCCGCGTGGCGCGCGCTGCTCAATTCCGAACTGGACAGCATTGTCGATCACACCGAGCACGAGCCGCACTATCGCTGGCAGGATTCGGACACGCTCAGCCTGTTCCGCTTCAACGAAGCCAACATGCCCGCCAGCCTGCGCACCCTGCATCCGGGGTTGCATGACGGGGTGATGATCGGCGAGCGCGAGACGGCAGTGATGGTGCGCGATACCGGCTCGATGGGGCGGGTTGCGCTGGCCCTGGACATCTCCGACTTCCACGACCTGGAACAGTTCGCCACGCGCTGGGTGATGCTCGCTGGCATCATCATGATCTTCGTCACCGTGTTGATGGCCTCGTTCGGCATGGAGCGCATGGTGCGCCCGCTGAGCCTGCTGGCCCAGCACATCGGTGCACTGCGGCCGGGCGTGCAGGGCCAGCGCATCCACGTCGATCCGCGCGGCAGTTCCGAGCTGCACACCATTGCCGATGCGCTGAACGACTACCTTGATCGCAACGAGCAGTTCGTCGAGCGCGAGCGGGTGTTCATCAGCACCGCAAGCCATGAACTGCGCACGCCGATCGCGGTGATGACCGGTGCCGCCGAACTGGCGCTGGAACAGCCGGGCCTGCCTGAGCGCGCACGCCAGCAGATGCAGCGCGTACTACGTACCGCGCAGGGCGTCGAGCAGCTGATCGAGTTGCTGCTGGTGCTGGCGCGTGATCCCGCACGCCTGGCCAGCCGCGCCGAGCGCATCGCCCTGGACCAGCTGCTGCCGGAGATCGTCGACGACCATCGCCACCTGCTGGGCGACAAGGACCTGAGCATCGGCATCCAGGCCGCGCCGGTGGACATCGTCGCTCCTCTTGCCGTGGTGCAGGCGGCGATCGGCAACCTGCTGCGCAATGCCATCGAGAACAGTGGCCGTGGTCATATCGAGCTGCGCCTGACCTCGGCGGCGGTGCTGACCCTGCAGGACCCCGGCCATGGCATGAGTCCGGAAGAGATCGCTGCGATCCACGCGCGGATGGCGCGCGGCGGGCGGAGCGATCGCGGTGGCATCGGCCTGGAACTGATCGCGCGGCTGTGCGAGCACCTGGGCTGGACCCTGCAACTGCAGCCCTGCGAACCGCGCGGTACCCTGGCTTCGCTCGACTTTGGTACATCGCGGCCAGGCTGACCTGTCCGTCGACCGAGGTCGACGCCTACCAGGCAATGGCCGCGTGCGTTCTGGTAGGTGCCAACCTTGGTTGGCACGCTGGCCGCGTCACCGCGCCGTCGGCCGCGGCACATGCTGGTCGATCAGGATCACGTTGCCATCCGGATCGGCCAACTGCAGGTAGCCCGTGCCCTGGCCATCAGGATCGGTGCGGAGCGCCAGTTCAATGCCCTTGGCATCCAGTTCGGCCTGTATCTCGCGGACGTCCTGGAAGGACGCCAGTTCCTGCTTGTGCTGGTCCCAGCCGGGGTTGAAGGTCAGCAGATTGCCCTCGAACATGCCCTGGAACAGGCCGACCACGATGCCGTTGTTGCGCAGTACCAGCCAGTTCTGCGCCGTATCACCCCCGGTTACCGAGAATCCGAGCGCCTCATAGAACGCACGCGAGGTGGCCAGGTCCTTCACCGCCAGGCTGACTGAAAAAGCGCCGAGTTGCATGGGGCAGGCTCCAGAAGGGAATGCTGCGATTCTCGACAGGCCCGCGCGCTGCCGCAAGCAGCGCAGCATGACCCTGCGTGAAGACTATGTTAATTTCGACCCGCGCCGCTTATGCGGCGCTTTTCTTTTCCGCTCTTTCGATCGACAGAGGATCCCATGCCGACCGAACCCGCTACCGCTACTGCCCTGATCAGCAACGATATCGTTGGCCTTGGTCTGATCGCCGCCACCCTCGCCCTGATCTTCTGGGCTGCCAGCGGCCCAACGCCCTTGCTGAAGAAGATCTTCGCCTGGGTACCCGCACTGCTGCTGTGCTATTTCATTCCCGCCATCTACAACACCGCCGGTGTCATCGATGGCCACAACACCTCGCTGTACAACCCGGTCGCACGTGATGTGCTGCTACCGGCGGCACTGGTCCTGCTGACCCTGTCGATCGACCTGAAGGGCATCGCCAAGCTCGGGCCGAAGCTGCTGCTGGTGTTCTGCGCCGGCACCGCCGGCATCATGCTCGGCGCCATCGTCTCCTTCCAGGTGATGAAGCTGATCCACCCGGAAACCGTCGCCGGTGACACCTGGGCCGGGATGGCTGCATTGGCCGGCAGCTGGATCGGCGGCGGCGCCAACATGGTCGCCATGCGCGAAGTGTTCGGCACCGATGCCACCACCTTCGGCCAGTTCGCCGTGGTCGACGTGGCCTGCGCCAGCCTGTGGATGGCGATCCTGCTGTTCATGGCCAACCGCGCCCAGCAGATCGATGCCCGCAACGGTGCCGACACCCGCGCCATCGATGAGATGAAGGCACGCATCAGCGCCTACGAGGCGCAGAACGCGCGCATCCCGAGCATGACCGACCTGATGGTGATTGTCGGCGTGGCACTGGGCGGGGTCGGCCTGGCCCATGCCATCGCCGCACCGTTGTCCGGCTGGTTCAAGGCCAATGTCAGCTGGGCCAGCCAGTTCAGCCTCGACAGCCAGTTCGTCTGGGTGATTTTGTTGTCCACCGCGATGGGCCTGACCCTCAGCTTCACCCGCGCACGGCGGCTGGAAGCGGCCGGTGCTTCGCGCCTGGGCACCGTGTTCCTGTATTTCCTGATCGCCTGCATCGGCATGCAGATGAATCTGCTGTCGCTGCTGGATCGTCCGTGGCTGTTCCTGCTCGGTGCGATCTGGATGGCCACCCACGTGCTGGTGCTGTGGATCGTGGCCAAGCTGGTGCGCGCGCCGCTGTTCTTCTTCGCGATTGGTTCGCAGGGCAACATCGGCGCGGCAGCGTCGGCACCGGTGGTGGCGGCAGCGTTCCATCCGACGCTGGCGCCGGTGGGCGTGCTGCTCGGCACGGTTGGTTATGCCACCGGTACCGGACTGGCATACGTGACCGGGTTGATCCTGAAGTGGATGGCCAACGGCTGAGCCCTCTCGCGGCCGCCACGGAAGTCAGAAACGGGTAGAGCCGAGCCCACGCTCGGCTGCTTTGCGCAGGATACTGCCGGAACTGTGCGGCACATACCGGAACGTATGGCGCGTGCGACGTAGCGTGGGAAGCTCCTGCCGGCGTTGCCGGCGACGTTCGATGGGGCCGTCGATGACGAAGCAATGGAGGTTTCGGGTTTCCGCACTGGTGCTGTTGCTGGCCAGCACGGGGGCATTCGCGCAGGGACCGGTGAGGGCCGGCGGCGCCGATGTGCAGGTGCTGACCGATGCCGGTGCGCGCGAGGTGGCGGCACTGATCGGCCAGCCAGGGTTCGCCGATGCAGTGCGCAGCTCGCTGCATGCGGCGCCGGAGCAGGGCGTGTCGGTGCAATCGTTGATGGACCGTTTCGATCCGCAGGCGCATACGCTGGCCAGTGCAGCGCTGGCAGCCGGCGATCGCCAGCTGCGCCAGCGCAAGGGGCTCCCGGCACAGGGGCAGGGGCTGCTGCAGCTGCGTGCGTACGTGCCCGAGGGGCACTCGCTGGCGGCCATCAATCCGCATCCGCTATGGGTGGCCAGTCTGCCGCGTGGCAATGATCGCGACTGGACCACGATCACCGCCTACGATGCGCAGGGCCGCGCGCATGTACTGGATGCGAAACAGGCCCCGGATTTTCCGGTGCTGATCGTCGACGTCGACACGCGGCGTGCGGTGCAGGAGGGCATGGCCCTGGTCAATGCGGGGCTGAAGGCCCGCGGCCTGCAATCGCCCGAACGCATCCGGCTGTCGGCTGACGGCACGCAGGCTTCGCTGGATATCACCCGCCTGGACCGCATCCGCCTGGCCGACGACCAGGAGCCCTGGGCGCTGGGGGCGGCCGAGGTGTTCGCTGTTGTTTCCGGCCTGCAGGTGGGCGCCACCGCACCGGAGATGGTGACCGTCGACATGCCGTACCTGGACTACGACGGTACCGACTACACCCCGGAGCAACCGCTGATCATCTGGGGCAACTATCGCTTCAACGCTGCCAACGTACAGCTGTTCGAGGACGACGGCGATACCAATTACCAGGAGCTGCTGGTGGCGCTGAGCAACGGCGTCAAAGCGGCACTGGGCGCCTTCGCCCCTGAGTATGCCGTCATCGCCGACATCGCAGGCGCGATCCTCAAGGCCATGCCGACGTCGTGGTTTGCCAATGACATCGACTATCTCGACAGCTACTACCTGTTGCAGCGCGGCAAGGCCTACCAGGACCGCAGGGGCGCGGCCAACAACGCCAAGGTCACCCTGACCCCGATCACGCTCACGGAGTAGTCCCGCCGGACCGCGCCCGAAACCGCCATCCGCGGATCAATTCCATCGGCATCCACGAACAAAAAGGGGTCGGATCCGTTTTCCAAAGGAAAACGGATCCGACCCCTGATGTTTCCGCACCGTCACCGGAAATCTGTCGAAGGTGGGGCGGTG
>NZ_JBHZOP010000121.1:0-16114 GCF_042787595.1 Stenotrophomonas sp. YIM B13575
CCGGGGTCGGCGTACGCAGCATGTGCGCGTGCAGGACTGTTGGCGCCATGGATGGCGCCATCGAGCCCCCATGGATGGGTTTACGGCGTGTCCTGCACACCCACACCGCCCCGCCATCCCCCAGGAAGCCGCCGTTGCAGTTGCTTCGGCCGTTGCCTCCGCGGGTGCCGGGCGCCGCCCGGCCGATCCCCCTTCAACCCGCCGGAGGGCAGTACGCCTTGATTGCCGCCTCGGCCAGGCCCTTCTGCGCGCTGCGCTGTTCCGGGGTAAGCGCGGTATCGGCCTTGCCATCGCCGTCGGTGTCGTGCATCACCTGGCCACTGCCTTCCAGCAGCGCCACGTTGGCGCGGGCGGTGCTGCATTGCTCCGGCACCGGCGCGGCGGCAGGCTCCGGGGCTGCGTCCGCCACCGGCGTCCTGGCCTGGGCACGGGTCTCGTACTTGGCCCCGGTCGGCGGCGTTTCCGAATACTGGGTCACGCCCTTGGCGTCCTTCCACTTGTAGACAGGGCCGGCCAGCGCCGTGGTACTGGCCAACAGCAGCAGGCAACCCAGGCAGGACAGGGCACGCATGGCAAACTCCGCAGAATGGGCGTAGAACGCCGATTGCAGCATTGGCGCCGACCGCTGGCAAGTCGATTAAACTGGATTCCATGGACCCGATCACACCGCCGCCGCGCTCGCGCACGATTTACCTGCTGCCCAACCTGTTCACTACGGCTGGGCTGTTCTCTGGCTTCTACGCCATCATCGCCGCGGCCAACGGGGATTTCGTCAACGCCAGCATCGCCGTGTTCGTGGCGGCGGTGATGGATGGCCTCGATGGCCGTGTCGCGCGCCTGACCGGCACCAGCAGCGAGTTCGGCGTGCAGTACGACTCGCTGGCCGATCTGGTCAGCTTCGGCATGGCGCCGGCCCTGGTGATGTACCACTGGTCCTTGTCGGAACTGAAATACGACGGTGAGCTGGTCGGTCGTCTGGGCTGGGCGGTGGCGTTCCTGTACGCCGCCTGCGCAGCGCTGCGCCTGGCGCGCTTCAACACCCAGGTGGCCGTGGTCGACAAGCGCTGGTTCGTCGGCCTGGCCAGCCCGGCTGCCGCCGGCCTGATGATGTCCTTCGTCTGGGCCTTCGCCGATGGCACCCTGGGCTGGAACGGCAACGAGCTGCGCTTCGTGGCGCTGGCGGTGACCCTGGTCGCCGCACTGCTGATGGTCAGCCGTATCCGCTTCTGGAGCTTCAAGGGCGGCGCGGCCAAGGAGGGCGCACGTTCGGACCGCGTCCCGTTCCTGGTGCTGGCACTGGTGCCGATCGCCATCGCCATCGCGGTGATCGACCTGCCCCGCGTGTTGTTCGTCGTCGGCATCCTGTACGCGCTGTCAGGCCCGGTGATGTGGGGCGTGCAGCGCCTGCGCAAGAAGCCCGAGGCGGCGTGAGCCAGGACCTGCCCGTGTTGTGGTCCCCGGCCCAGCAGGCCTGGCTGCAGGCCATGGGCTATACCGTCTATCACGATGGCAAGTTGGCTGCCGAGATGGACGCGGCGTTGCAGCTGAGCGTGGCCGAGGCGGCGGCATCGGCACCCGCGCCGGTCGCGCCGACGCGCACGGCGCCACCATCGATGCAGCACGCACCCAGCCAGCGCGACGCGACGCCGGAACCTCGGCCCGAGCGCGCGCCACCACGCACTGCCGTGCCGGTGGCGGCACCGGATACCGTACCGGCGGCGGCCCGTCCACTGCCCACCGGCAACGCGCGCCAGCCGCTGGTGCGCCTGCCTGATCGCCTGCAGATCGCGCTGTTGCGTGCCTCGGGCTGCAATCCCAACGACCCGGCCACACAGACGCTGATGGAAAGCTGGCCGCTGGAACAACTGCGTCGCGACCCCGCAGCCAAGCGCGCCTTGTGGCCGCAGCTGCGCGCACTGCGCAAGGGCGGAACCGCATGAGTGCGGTCAGCCAGCCCGGGCCGGTAGCGATGCGTGCACTGCGCGAGAGCGATCTCAACGCGGTGATGGCCATCGAAGTGCGTGGCTATTCCTATCCGTGGACCCGCGGCATTTTCCTGGATTGCCTGCGTGCCGGTTATCCCGGCCTGGCGATGGAGCGCGATGGCCTGTTGATCGGCTATGGCGTGCTCAGCCTCGCTGCCGATGAAGCGCACGTGCTGAACATCTGCATCGATCCGCTGGTGCAGTCGCGTGGGCTCGGCCGCCAGCTGCTGCGTGCGCTGGTCCGTCTGGCCGGTGATCGAGGCGCGCAGCGGGTGTTCCTGGAAGTGCGTCCGTCCAATACCCCGGCGCTGGCGCTGTATCACAGCGAAGGCTTCAACGAGATCGGCCGGCGCCCTCGCTACTACCCTGCCGCGCAGGGGCGCGAAGATGCGCTGGTGATGGCGATCGAACTGGTGGACGGCGAGCTGGAGACAATGCCGCCGCTGTAATCGGCGTCGCGTGGCCGCTGCGCTCGCCGGGCATGGCCCGGCGCTACCGATCCGTTGTTTACGCCAGCCGCAGGGCCAACACGCCAGCCACGATCAACGCCGCCGCCAGCCAACGCGCGCGCGGCACCCGCTCGCGCAGCAGGAACACCGAGATCAGCAGCGCGAACAGGATCGACGATTCGCGCAGCGCCGACACCATGGCCACCGGTACCTGGGTCATCGCCCACAGCGCCATCGCATACGACGCGGTGGTGCCGATGCCGCCAGCCACGCCCAGCGGCCAGTGCTGGCGCGCATACGCCAGCAGCGTGCCGCGCTGCCGGTGCAGCGCCCACAGCGGCAACGGAATGCCCGACAGCAGGAACAGCCACAACGTATAGCTCAGCGCATTGCCGGACAGCCGTGCGCCCTGCGCATCGACCAGTGTGTAGGTGGCGATCATCGCCGCCGTCAGCAACGGCAGCCGCAGCTGGCCGCCGCGTGCGCCGCGGGCCATGCACAGGATGCCGCCACTCACCAGGATGACGCCGAGCCAGGCCGACGGCGGCAGGCGTTCGCCGAGCACGGCGCCGGCCAGCGCAACCAGGATCGGCGCGCAGCCGCGCATCATCGGATAAGCCAGGCTCATGTCGACCTGCTGGTAGCAGCGTGCGACCAACGCGTAGTACGTCACCTGCAGCAGCACCGACGCGCCCAGCCACGGCCAGCTTTCCGTGGCAGGGAAGTGCAGCCACGGCAAGACGAGCGCAGACAACAGCGCGGCGCTGCCGGTGACCAGTACGGTGCCGAGGAATTTGTCCGGTCCGCGTTTGACGATCGCGTTCCAGCTGGCATGTAGTGCCGCGGCAGCGAGGACCAGCAGGAAGATGGAAAGTGGCATCGGGTGATGATGCCATGCGGGGAAAAATGAAACGCCGGGCATTGCCCGGCGTCAGCCTTGAAAATGTGCCAACCAAGGTTGGCACTTCACCGCGGTGCGGACCACGGTCCGCACCCACCGGCGAGGCGTTACAGCTTCGCGCGCTGCTCGCGCAGGCCAGCCAGCTGGTTGTTCCAGTCGACCAGGCGCACGCGCTCCTGCTCGATCACCGCCGGCGGAACCTTGTCGGAGAACTTGGCCAGCTTGGTCTCGCTCTTCTCCTGCTCGCCTTCCACGCGCTTGATCTCCTTGTCCAGGCGCGCGCGTTCGGCATCGAGATCAACCAGGCCTTCCAGCGGTACCAGCAGCTTCAGCTCACCGACGATCGCGGCGGCTGCCGGCGGCGCACTCTGTGCGTCGGCCAGCCACTGGATGCTGTCCAGCTTCAGCAGGAACGACAGCGAGGCACTGAAGCGCTCGATGCGCACGCGGTCCTGGTTCTGCCCGGCATGTTCCTGGCCGGCCAGCAGGCGCAGCGGCACCAGCTTGGACGGGGCGACGTTCAGTTCGCTGCGCACGCGGCGCACCGCACTGATCACCGCCTTCAACCATTCAACGTCGGCCTCGGCCTGCGCATGATCGCCCTCGAACTCGGCGGCGGTCGGGTACGGACGCAGCGTCAGCGTGGTTTCGGCCAGGCCCAGGCGCGGGGCCAGCTGCTGCCACAGCTGTTCGGTGATGAACGGGGTCAGCGGGTGCAGCAGGCGCAGCAGCGCTTCCAGCACATACAACAGTGTGTGGCGGGTGCTGTCAGCGTCGGCGGCATCGGCGCCATTCAACGCCGGCTTGCTCAGCTCCAGGAACCAGTCGCAGAACGCGTTCCAGGCGAATTCGTACAGGCACTGCGCCAGCAGGTCGAAGCGATAGGCGGCGAAATGGCCCTGCGCTTCGGCGGTGGTAGCGGCCAGGCGCGAGAGGATCCAGCGCTCGGCATCGGTACGCGGCGTCGGCACGCCGCTGAACGCCGCACCTTCGGTGTTCATCAGGGTGAAGCGGCTGGCGTTCCACAGCTTGTTGCAGAAGTTCTTGTAGCCCTCGGCGCGGTTCATGTCGAACTTGATGTCGCGGCCATGGGTGGCCAGCGCGGCGATGGTGAAGCGCAGCGCATCGGCACCATGGGCGGCGATGCCGTCCGGGAATTCCTTGCGCGTGGCCTTTTCGATCTTCTCCACCATGCGCGGCTGCATCAGCCCACCGGTGCGCTTGGCCACCAGGTCATCGATGGTGATGCCGTCGATGATGTCCAGCGGATCGAGCACGTTGCCCTTGCTCTTGGACATCTTCTGGCCCTGGCCATCGCGGATCAGGCCGGTGAAGTAGACGTCCTTGAACGGGATCTTCCCGGTCAGGTTGTCGGTGGCCATGATCATGCGCGCCACCCAGAAGAAGATGATGTCGAAGCCGGTGATCAGCACCGACGACGGCAGGTAGCGGTCGAAACCGCGCTCGGCCATCGCCTGCTCGTTCGGCCAGCCCAGGGTGGAGAACGGCCACAGCTGCGAGGAGAACCAGGTCTCCAGCACGTCGCTTTCCTGGCTCAGCACGACGTCGCTGCCGAGATTGTGCTTCGCCCGCACTTCCTCTTCGCTGCGGCCGACGTAGCAGCTGCCGGTGGCGGCATCGAACCACGCCGGAATGCGGTGGCCCCACCACAGCTGGCGGCTGATGCACCAATCCTGGATGTTGGTCATCCAGTGGCGGTAGGTGTTGATCCAGTTCGGCGGCACGAAGGCGATAGAACCGTCTTCGACCAGCTCGAGGCCACGACGCGCCAGTTCGTCCATCTTCACGAACCACTGGTCGGTCAGGTACGGCTCGATCACCTGGCCGGTACGGTCGCCACGCGGCACCTGCAGCTTGTGCGCCTTGGTCTCGACCAGGATGCCCAGGTCTTCCAGTTCACCCAGCACGGCCTTGCGCGCGTCGTAACGGTCCAGCCCCTGGAAACGTTCCGGCGCGTTGTCGTTGATCGCCGCCACCGGGGTGAACAGGTTGATCATCGGCAGGCTGTGGCGCACACCCACCTGGTAATCGTTGAAGTCATGCGCCGGGGTGACCTTGACCACGCCGGTACCGAACGCACGGTCCACGTAGTCATCGGCGATCACCGGCACGCGGCGGCCGGTCAGCGGCAGCACCACGCTCTTGCCGATCAGGTGCAGGTAGCGCTCGTCTTCGGGGTGCACCATCACCGCGGTGTCGCCCAGCAGGGTTTCCGGGCGGGTGGTGGCGACCACCAGGTAATCGCGGGTTTCGCGCAGGGTTTCGACGCCGTCGGCATCGCGCTCGACGTGCTCGTAGCTCAGGCCTTCATCCAGCTGGTAGGCGATCGACCACAGGAAACCGTCTTCCTCGGCGCTCTCCACTTCCAGGTCCGAGATTGCGGTCTTCAGCACCGGGTCCCAGTTGACCAGGCGCTGGCCGCGGTAGATCAGGCCCTGTTCGTGCCAGCGCACGAAGGCTTCGATCACTGCTTCGGACGGCTGCGGGTCCATGGTGAAGGTGCTGCGCGACCAGTCGGCCGAGGTACCGAGGCGGCGCATCTGCCGTTCGATGATGTCGCCGGACTGCTGCTTCCACTCCCACACCTTGCCGATGAAGCCTTCGCGGCCCAGCGAATCGCGGGTCTCGCCGTTGCCTTCCAGCGCCAGGTTGCGGCTGACCACCATCTCGGTGGCGATGCCGGCGTGGTCGGTACCGACCTGCCACAGCGTGTCGTAGCCGCGCATGCGGTGGTAACGCACCAGCGCATCCATCAGGGTCTGCTGGAAGGCGTGGCCCATGTGCAGGGTGCCGGTCACGTTCGGCGGCGGCAGCAGGATGGTGTACGGCTCGCCCTTGCCGGACGGCTTGAAATGGCCGGCCTTCTCCCAGGCCTCGTAGAGGTCGGTCTCGAAGGACTTCGGGTCGTAGCTGGAGGCGAGTTGGGTCATGCGGGGGAACCAGTCATCAAGGCGGGAAGGGAGATCAGCGCGACCCGAGGGTGCGCCGGATCTTCTGGTCGGTGTGGTACTGGCTGACCGAATAGGCAGCCCAGATCGCGGCGGGCAGCCAGCCGATCAGGGTGATCTGCAGGATCAGGCAGACGATGCCGGCAAAGGGCCGGCCGATGGTGAAAAAGGACAGCCAGGGAAGAATCAGGGCGATCAGCAGGCGCATCAAGGGGTCCTCGCAGGGCTTACATGTCGTGCTTGTTCAGGTCGTAACCGGCGGTCTTGTACTGGCGCCAGCGCTCACGCAGCGGTTCGCGCGCTTCCGGATCGGCCGGCACCACTTCCAGCACGCGCTCGCACTGGCCCAGCCAGGGTTCGTCGCGCAGGTTGATCACCAGCGGCCGCACCGGGGCCTCACCGCCGGGCGGGGCGATCAGTACCAGCGCCTCTTCCTCGTCCACATCCTCACCCACGATCTGGTGCGGAATGTAGGCATCGTCGTCGAACGACCAGAGAAGTTCGTCCAGTTCTTCGGCCTGGGCCTGGTCGCGGGCCAGCACCAGGGTGAACAACCCGGCGTCGTTGGCCTTGCGCGCCAGTTCGCAGACCAGGCGCAGCGGATCGGTCAGGAAACGGGGCTTGGCGATCAGGTAGAAGTCGGCGCGGGGCATGGCGGCATCCAGGTGGGGCAGGTGCCGATCCATGCCGGCTGACGGCTGGACCGGCGAGGCCCCGGCCGGCGGTTGCCGGCCAGGGTCAGGTACAGCGTCAGGCGCGGGCGACCTGGTCCAGCAACCACTGGCTCAGCAGGCCGACCGGACGGCCGGTGGCCATGCCACGCTTGCCTTCGTCGCTGGCCACGCCGGCGATGTCCAGATGGGCCCAGCGCTGGCCTTCGGCGAAGCGCGACAGGAAGCAGCCGGCGGTGATGGCACCGGCCCAGCGGCCGCCGATGTTGTAGACGTCGGCGAAGCTGGAATCCAGCATCGGCTGGTACTCGTCCCACAGCGGCAGGCGCCAGGCGCGGTCGAAGACCTGCTCGCCGGCGGCCAGCAGCTCGTTGGCCAGGTCGTCGTGCTTGCTCATCAGGCCGGCGGTCTGGTGGCCGAGGGCGACCATGCAGGCGCCGGTCAGGGTGGCCACGTCGACCAGCGCCTGCGGCTCGAAGCGCTGCGCGTAGGTCAGGGCGTCGCACAGGATCAGGCGGCCCTCGGCGTCGGTGTTGCCGACTTCGATGGTCTTGCCCGACATCGAGGTGATGACGTCGGACGGGCGGTAGGCATTGCCGTCGATGGCGTTTTCCACCGCCGGCACCACCACGACAAGATTCAACGGCAGCTTGGCCTTGACCGCGGCGACGAAGGTGCCGATGACGTTGGCGCCACCGCACATGTCGTACTTCATCTCTTCGATGCCGCCCTGGGTCTTCAGGTTGACGCCACCGGTATCGAAGGTGATGCCCTTGCCGACCAGCACGTAGGGCTTGGCGTCGCCGCCATTGCTCCACTTCAGCACCACCAGGCGCGGGCGGTTGGCCGAGCCACGGGCCACGGCCAGCAGCGAGCCCATGCCCAGCGCTTCCATCTGGGTCTCGTCGAGGATCTCGGCTTCGGCACCGTCATGCTCGCCGGCGAATTTCACGCCCACTTCAGCCAGGTAGGCCGGGGTGCAGTAGTTCGGCGGCAGGTTGCCCAGCTCGCGGGCGAACTCGACACCGGCGGCGATGGCCTGGCCCTGGGCCAGGGCCTGCGCATCCTCGCCGGCGATGGCCAGCTGGGCCAGGCCGGCATCGTCGGCCTTCTTCTTGCTCAGGGTGGCGGTGTAACGGTAGGCCGCGTGGTCGGCGGCAATCACCGCCTGGCGGATCGCCCAGGCCGCGTCGCGGTCCTTCACCGCCACCTCGGACAGGGTGAACAGTGCGCTGCGCGCAGCGCCGGCCTTCAGCGCGCGCACGGCATCACCGACTGCCTTCAGGTACTGCGGCACGCCGAAGCGGGCGGCATCGCCGAGGCCGACCACCAGCACGCGCGGGGCGGTCACGCCCGGCAGATCGTGCAGCAGGGTGGTGGCGCCGGTCTTGCCGGACAGGTCGCCGCGCTGGGCCAGGGCCGCCAGGCGGCCACCGCTGGCAGCATCCAGTGCCTGCGCGGACGCAGTCAGGGTATGGTCGGCATAGGCGCCGACGACGAGGCAGTCAACGGCGGCCGAAGCCGCAGCGAGGTGGTTCAGGGTGAATTCGAGAGCCATTGAGCAGATTCCATTGGCAAGTCCGTACAATCGCGGACCGTTTACGCCCAGACGCTAGACTGGGCGGCACCGCGAACGAACCTGAGAGTTTAAACCACCGCCCCATGTTGAAGCTCGACCGCTATCTATTGGGCGATTTCGTCCAGAGTTTCCTGGCTACCCTGATCGTCCTGCTGGTGGTCAGCGTGGGCGGCGTGCTGGTGGACATCCTCGGCAACATCGCCGACGGGCGGCTGCCAGCCAAGCTGCTGTTCTCGCAGCTGGGCCTGCAGTTCATCGTCTACATGCCGCTGATCCTGCCGCTGGCACTGATGCTGGGCCTGCTGCTGGCCATCGCCCGCCTCTACCGCGACTCGGAAATGGCGGTCATCACCGCCATCGGTGTCGGCCCCAAACGCCTGCTCAAGCCCCTGCTGCTGCTGGTGCTGCCGGTGATTGCGGTGGTCGGCGCCTGTTCGCTGTGGCTGGGGCCCTGGGCCCAGCGCACCGCCGAACAGATGATCCAGGACGCCAACCGCAGCGTGCTGATGGCCGGCCTGGAGCCGGGCCGGTTCACTCCGCTGCCCAATGGTGGCGTGGTCTATGTCGCCTCCATCTCCCCCGATGGCAGCCAGCTGGGCCGGGTGTTCCTGCAGCGGCAGAAGGAGGATCGCCTTGAAGTGGTGTCCGCCGCCAGCGGTCGCATGTACTTCGAAGGCGCCCGCCAGCGCTTCCTCGAACTGGATGATGGCCACCAGCTGGAAGGGCCGGCGGCCGGTGCGCTGGATTACCGTCTGGCGACTTTCGCCCGCAACGACGTGGCGCTGCCCGACGGCAGTGAGGCCCGCAAGAGTGATGATCCCGAACTGATGCCGACCACCGCGCTGTTCGGCGACAAGCGTCCCGAGGCGCAGGCACAGCTGCACCGCCGCCTGGCCCCGCCGCTGATCGCGCTGGCCTTCGCCCTGCTGACCGTGCCGCTGGGCCGCAGTTCGCCGCGCCAGCAGCGTTACGGCCGGATGATGCTGGCCCTGCTGGCCTACATGGTCGGCACCAACATGATGTTCATCGGCAGCGGCTGGATTGCCAACGGCCAGATTCCGTCGGCGCTTGGCCTGTGGTGGCTGACCCTGCCGCTGCTGGCACTGGCGATCTGGATGTACGCGCGTGACGGCCGCATGGCCCGCCCGAAGGGAGCCCGCGCATGATGCTGCGACCGATGCGTTTCGATCTGTACCTGGGCCGCGCGGTGCTGGGTACCGTGCTGCTGACCTGGGCGGTGCTGGTCGGCCTGGACGTGCTGATGGCCTTCTCCGGCGAGTTCAAGGACATCGGCAAGAACGGCTATTCGCTGGGCCATGCGGCAGCCTGGGTGCTGTACACCGTGCCGCGCCGGGCCTACACGATGTTCCCGACCGCAGCGGTGATCGGCGCGCTGATGGGCCTGGGCCAGCTGGCCGCGACCTCGGAGCTGACCGCACTGCGCGCGCTGGGCCTGTCGCGCAAGCGCCTGAGCGTGTCGGTGGCGATCGCCCTGTCGCTGCTGACCGGGCTGATGGTGATCAGTGCCGAGACACTGGGGCCCTGGGGCCAGAACCGCGCCGATTCGCTGAAGATGAGTGCCAAGTGGGGCACCGACATGGCGGTGGCGCGTTACTCCGGCCTGTGGGCGCGCGAGGGTGACACCTTCCTCAACGCACAGACGGGCGAAGAACAGCTGGTGGGCGAAAAGGGCACCCGGCTGATCCTGCGTGACGTGCGCCTCTACAGGATCAACGAGGACGGGCGGGTCGGCACGCTGACCCATGCCGCCACCGCAGAGCATGACAAGGACGGTTGGGTGCTGACCGGCGTGCGCCGCGACACCTTCGGCGAGCGCTCGGCAACGCGCCAGGAAGTGGCCCGTGAGCCGTGGAATTCCAAGCTGGACGCCGGAGCCCTGGCCACCGGCATCGCCAAGCCGCGCAACCTCAGCGTGTCCGAGCTGAGTACCAGCATCGCCTACCGCGAGCGCAACGGCCTGGATGCACGCGACTACGAGGATGTGTACTGGAGCCGCTGGTTCTATCCGTTGAATGTGCTGGCGCTGTGCCTGGCAGCGGTTCCGTTCGCGTTCGGTTCGCTGCGCAGTGGCGGCATGGGCAAGCGCCTGTTCCTGGGCATCCTGTTCGCGCTGGCGTTCTGGCTGCTGCAGCTGTTCTTCGGGCGCATGGCCGGTGCGCTCAAGTTCGACTACCGCATTGCCTACGCGCTGCCGCCGATCGTGATGCTGGCGGTGTCCGGATTGTTGTTCCGGCGCAAATCGGGCTGATGCCGGTGGCGCCGGGCATGGCTCGGCCGCTTTCCGCGCTGCGCGCGTGAGCGGAGCATGGCTCGACTCTACAGAATGTGCGTTACCACTTGGGCGTCCGTTGCCTGGTCCGATGTTGGCGGTCGATCCAGGCCCAGCGCGCTGTATTCTGTAGAGCCGAGCCCATGCTCGGCTGCTTTTCGCTCATCGCGCGTCAGCCGAGCATGGGCTCGGCTCTACACACGCGCCGCGCAGGATTGGATTGAAGGGTGGCAGATCACTGCTTCGGCATCCGCAGCAGCCGCGTGGCGCTCGCGCGGTCGTGCCAGGTCAGCCGCTGGCGATCCACCAGCGCCCACCAGAAGCCCAATCCGCCCAGCAGCAGCGACAGCGTGGCCACCGCGAACCGCAGCCACAGCTGGCCGCGTCGCAACGGCGTGCCGTCGCGTGATTCCAGCTTCAAGCGCCACGGGCGCATGCCCAAGGTCTGCCCGCCGCGTCGCCAGCTGGCGGTGGCGTACCACCCGGTCATTGCCCAGCACACTGCCCACAGCAGCCATTGCCATGCACTGAAAGGCGCGATGTTCTCGCGCTGCGCATGGCCGCTGAAGGTATAGGCCAGGGTGAACACGGTACCGGCCAGCATCCACAGGGCCAGCACCGGCAACGCGTCATAGATCATCGCCAGCAGGCGCCACAGCAGCAGCGCGCGCGGGCGGGGCGTATCAGCGGCGACGTGGGCCGCATCGGTGGCGGGGCTCGACATGTGCCGAGCATACGCAATGCTGGCCGTGCCCGCAGTTGGCCTCGTATCCTGCGTGCATGGCCGTCACTTCCACTCCCGCCGAACGTCGTCAGCTGGTCCAGCAACTGCCCGAGCTGCGCAGCGAGGACGGCCAGCGCATCCAGCGTTTCCTCGACGCGATCTGGGCCGAGCACGGCCTGGCCCGCGCCACCCTGGACAGCTACCGCCGCGACCTCGAAGGGCTGGCACGCTGGTGTGATGGGCGCGACGGCGGTCTGGCCGGTGTTGAACGCGCCGGGCTGTTCGATTACCTGGCCTGGCGCACCCGCCACAACTGGTCGCCGCGCAGCAATGCGCGGCTGCTGTCGGCGCTGCGTGCGTTCTTCGCCGACGCCGTGCGCCGTGGCGAACGCAACGAAGATCCCAGCGCACTGCTCGACCCGCCGAAGCTGCCGCGGCTGCTGCCCAAGGCGCTGGCCGAGAGCCAGATCGATGCGCTGCTGGCGGCGCCGGATATCGACAGTCCGCTCGGCCTGCGCGACCGCGCCATGCTGGAGCTGATGTATGCCGCCGGACTGCGGGTGAGCGAGCTGGTGCTGTTGCCCGCCACGGCAGTGAACCTGCGCCAGGGCGTGTTGCGGGTGACCGGCAAGGGCAGCAAGGAACGCCTCGTGCCGCTGGGCGAGGAGTCGCAGTACTGGCTGGAACGCTACCTGCAGCAGTCGCGACCGCAGCTGGTGGGCAAGGGCAAGGTGCAGGCGCTGGCCGACGGGCAGACGCCCTTGTTCATCGAACCGGCGCTGCATGGTTTGACCCGCCAGGCGTTCTGGCACCTGGTCAAGCGCTACGCGGCGGTGGCCGGTATCGATCCGGCGCGGATCAGCCCGCATGGCCTAAGGCACAGTTTCGCCACCCACCTGCTGAACCGCGGCGCCGACCTGCGCGCGCTGCAGATGCTGCTGGGCCACAGCTCGCTGTCCACCACCCAGATCTACACCCTGGTCGCACGCGAACACCTGCAGAAACTGCACGCCCGCCATCATCCACGCGGCTGAGCCCACGGCTGAACCCCTGCCGGGCCTGTGCGCGGCATCGCGGACCGCTCAGGATGGCTGTGTCAGAATCCGAAGTCTTCTTTCTGCTGCGGACTGCTCCATGCTCCGATTCGCCATCGCCGCCGTGTTCGGCGCGCTCAGCCTGAGTGCCTGCGCCCAGCCGGCCCCGCCCGCCGCAAAGGCACCCGCCGCAGCGGCAGCCAAGGCCGGCGCTGTCGCCACGGCCAATGCGCCGGCCGAGCAGGCCGTGCGCAAGGCCCTGACCGAGCTCAACCCCGGCTTCCAGGTGGACTACATCGGTGCCGCGCCCTTCCCGGGCTTCCGTGAAGTGGTGGTCTCCGGCCAGCTGCTGTACGTCTCCGACGACGGCCGTTACCTGTTCCAGTCGCAGCCCTACGACACCCGCGCCAAGAGCCCGGCCAACAGCGAGGGCCTGCTGGGCTACCGTCGCGACCTGCTGGCCAAGGCCAATCATGGCGACCGCATCGTGTTCGCCGCGCCGAACGCGAAATACACCATCAGCGTGTTCACCGACATCGAATGCGGCTACTGCCGCAAGCTGCACCAGGACATCGCCGAGCTCAACCGCAACGGCATCACCGTTGAATACCTGGCGTTCCCGCGCATGGGCCTGGGCAGCAAGGATTACACCGACATGATCTCGGTCTGGTGTGCGGCCGATCGTCGCCAGGCGCTGACCAATGCCAAGCGTGGTGGCACGGTGGCCGCGAAGAACTGCACCAACCCGGTGGCCATGCAGTACGCCCTGGGCCAGCAGTTGGGGGTGAACGGTACGCCGGCCATCTTCGCGCCGGATGGCACCCAGCTCGGCGGCTACCTGCCGCCGGCGCAGCTGCGTGCCGCGCTGGAGAAACTGTCGGCCAAGCGCTGACCGCCGCTGACCTTTTTCTGTAGCGCCGAGCCCATGCTCGGCTGCGGACACATCAGCCGAGCATGGGCTCGGCTCCACAGGTTGGAAACCGGGGATGCCCGTCGCATCCCCGGTTGTCTGCTTACTTCAAGCCATCACTGACCGCCTTGGTCAGCGTGCCCTGCGCATCGTCGCCGCTGAACTCCCAGACAAACGCACCGCCCAGTCCCTGGGTCTTCACGTAGCCCATCTTGCGGGTGATGTTGGCCGGGGTATCGAAGCTCCACAACGTGCTGCCGTTGTAGATCCAGGTGGCACCGGCGGTGTTGTCGGTGTAGCCCTGCCACGCCAGGTTCTTCAGCACCTTCCAGTCTTCGATGCCGGCTTCATACGTGCCGGGTGCCGCACCGGTGGCGCTCTGGTACAGGCCGTTGTTGGCGTTGCTCACGCCGGTCCAGCCACGCCCGTAATAGCCGATGCCCAGGTTGAGCTTGGCGGCGGGGACACCGCGGCTGATGAAGGCCTCGATGGCGTCGTTGCTGTTGTACAGCTTCTGGTCGCCGGTGGACGGATCACTCGGCGAATCGAACAGCGCCGACTGGTGATTGGTCTTCGCATCCCACGCGCCGTGGAAGTCGTAGGTCATCACGTTGATGTAGTCCAGGTACGGGTGGTACGCGGCCGGATCGGTGACGCGGATCTTGTCGATGCCGGCGCCGACCGCCACCGTCAGCAGCAGGCCCGGACGCACCGCATCGAGCTGGCGGCGGAACTCGGCCATCAGCGCGGTGAAGTTGGCATTGTCCTCGGGCGTGCCGCAGGCGATACCGCAGGCCACCGGGTATTCCCAGTCGATGTCGATGCCGTCGAACACGCCCAGCGCCGCCCCAGGGCCACCGGCGCCGTCGGTCACCGGCAGGTTGCCCTTGATGTAGGCGTCGATGCACGAGGCGACGAAGGCCTGGCGGTTGGCCGGTTGCGCCGCGCTGGAGAAGCCGCGCGACCAGGTCCAGCCACCCAGCGAGATCAGCACCTTCATGCCCGGGTACTTGGCCTTGAGCTGCTTGAGCTGGTTCCAGTTGCCGCGCAGCGGCTGGTCCCACGTGTCGGCGCTGCCGCTCACGCTTTCCCCAGCACCGAAGGCCTTGGTGTAGTCGGCGAAGGCATCGCCACCGGCACCACTGTTCGGGTCCGACGCCTGGGTGATGCCCACTTCGCAGCGGTTGTTGCGCACGTTGCCGAAGGCGTAGTTGATGTGGGTCAGGCGCGCGGCCGAACCGCTGCTGTCGATGTTCTTGACCCGGTAGTTGCGGCCGTAGATGCCCCACTGGGTGAAGTAGCCGATGACCCGCTTGCCGGTGGTGCCACCGTCGCCGGCCAGGGTGCTGGCGGTCACCGCCGTGCCCTGTGCGGAGGCATTGCCGGCGTTGTCGCGGGCGCGCACACGGTAGCTGTAGCTGGTGGAGGCGGTCAGCCCGCCATCGACATAGCTGGCGCTGGACGGTGAACCGACCAGGCTGCCGTTGCGGTACACGTCGTAGCCGGCCAGGCCGCTGCCGCCGGTGTTGTCGGTGGACGGGCTCCAGCTCAGCGCGATGCTGTTGGCAGTGCGGGTACCCACGGCCAGGCCGCCGGGCACGCTGGGCGCGGTGGTATCGCCACTGGCCGCGTTGACGGTGATGGTGATGGTCGCGGTGCTGGCGGTGGCGTTGTTGTTGTCGGTGGCGACCGCGCGCAGGGTGTGGCTGCCGGCGCTGGCGTTGGTCCAGCTGGCGCTGTAGGGCGCGCTGGTGTCGACGCCCAGCGAGCTGCCATCGCGGAAGAACTCGACCTTGCTGACGCTGCCGTCCGCATCACTGGCATTGGCGGTCACGTTGACCGTGCTGCCGGCGCTGAAGGTGGCGCCGTTGGCCGGCGAGGCCAGGCTGACCACCGGCGGCTGGTTGGCCCCGCCGCCGTCGCAGGCGCCGAGGTTGGTGTAGTAGGGCGCTCCGGCCGGATGGTCCGGCGGCGCGTTCCAGATGTCCTGGTTCGCCCGGTAGAGGACGCCTCCTTTCTGCAGGGTATCGCCACTCCGGTAGATCTTGGCCTGGTCCCATTCGGCCACGCCGGCACAGCTGGCGGCCTGGGCCAGGCCGGGCAGGGCAACCGCCCCGGCCAGGGCCAGCAGCCAGGCCAGACGGCGCGGGCGACAGCGTTGAAGGGAAGGGTGGGCACTGCGTACATCGGCACTCTGCACAAGCGGGTCGTACATGGTGTGTCTCCGATCGATGGTTGGCGCACGGGCCAAGACGGCGCCGCACGTAACGCAGGGTCCGGACATCGCCCGGGAAGGCGACGGAGGGGGCGGACGGAGGTACCTGGTGGGCCGGGGAGAGAGTCCGGCGCCAGGTGGGGACAACGTTGTCATCAATTGCGTGGTCAATCCGTGAGCGAGCGCATGGTTCGGGGATTTGGGCGAGCGCGGCGCTGGCGCGCGGTCGGCAGCCATCGGCGGAGCCCCCTCGTGGTTGGGGTTGGTCGTTTACAGCGGATTTCTGGGGGTTGGCCGGGTGGGTGGGCTGCGCAGGGGGCGCCGTGAATACGTCCCTGTAGGCTCGGGCGCGCCATCCATGGCGCTTACGCCCCTGCGCAGCCCACC
>NZ_JBHZOP010000122.1:0-40829 GCF_042787595.1 Stenotrophomonas sp. YIM B13575
GGTGTCGGATTGCGGGGTGTCCGCGCCATGGATGGCGCGGCCAAGCCTACAGGGACGTACTTGCGGCGTCCCCGCAATCCGACACCGCCACGCCCTCCCACGGAATGCACGCACGCTGTTGCTGTTGCTTGCGCAGTGGCCTCTGCAGGTGCAGGGCGCAGCCCTGCCGAACACCCCCTCAACGCAGGCGGATCAGCAGGCTGCCACCAGCACAGATCGTCGCCAGCCACGCCACGCCCTGCCACCCCCACTGCGCCAACGCCAAGCTGCCCAGTGCGCCACCGCCGGCCATGCCGATGAACATGCCGGTGAACAGCAGCGCGTTGAGGCGACTGCGTGCCGGCGGCACCAGACCGTAGACCAGAGTCTGGTGCGCGACCAGCGCCGACTGGAAACCGAAATCGAACAGCAACGCGCTGACCACCAGCAACGGCAGCAGCGCAGCGGCCGGCAGCCATGACTCGGCCAGCAACAGGGCAAAGCCTGCCAGCGCGACGGCGATCGCCAACCGCGCTACCGCAGGGCTGCCCAAGCGATCGGCGAAGCGGCCCGCAACGGGCGCAGCCAATGCACCCGCAGCACCGGCAATGCCGAACGCACCCGCAGCGGCACTGCCCAGACCCAGCCGTGCATGCAGCATCAGCGCCAGCGTCGACCAGAACGCACTGAAGCCCGCCGCCAGCAGCGACTGGCTGGCCACGGCGCGGCGCAACTGCGGCTGCTCGCGCCAGAGCGCCAGCAACGAGCCCAACAGCGCGGGGTAGCGCAGCGTGCTGGTCGCGGCGAAGTGTGGCAGTGCCCGTGCCATCACCGCGCCCATCGCCAGCACCGAGAGAGCCGCCAGGCCGAACTGCACGCGCCAGCCCCAGGCTTCGGCCACCACGCCGCTGACCACGCGCGACAGCAGGATGCCCAGCAGCAGGCCCGTCATCACCCGGCCCACCACCTGCCCACGCTGCGCATCCGGTGCCAGCACCGCGGCGGCCGGCACGATGTCCTGCGCCAGCGTGGCCATCAGCCCGACCAGCAGGCTGGCAACAAGCAGCCCCGGCAACTGGCCGGCCAAGGCCGCCGCCCCCAGGGCCAACGCCAGCAAAACCGACTTCAGCAGGATCAGGTTGCGCCGGTCGAAGCGGTCGCCCAGCGGAGCCAGCAGCAGGATGCCCAGCGCATAGCCCAGCTGGGTCAGGGTCGGCACCAGGCCCACGGCGCGCTCGCCGGCACCCAGATCCTGGGCGATCAGGCCCAGCATCGGCTGGCTGTAGTAGAGCGAGGCCACCGAGAAGCCCGCACCGGCGGCCATGGCCAGTACCAGTGATGGGGCGGGCGCGGCGCTGGGCGCAGTGGTGATGGTTGAGAGCGAGGGAGTGGACATGGGGGCATCCGGGAAAGAAGTGGAGCGTAGCGTGCCGATATTCGCAGTGCGTCTGTAGTAGGCTCAGCCACATACTTGCCATACGTCATACGCATGAACGACCTTGCCTCGGGTGGCGACCGCCTGGATCTGCTGCGTACCTTCCTGCGTATCGTGGACAGCGGCAGCCTTTCTGCTGCTGCCCTGCAGCTGGGCACCACCCAGCCCACCGTCAGCCGTCGGCTGCAAGCACTGGAGCGGCAACTGGGCCTGCGCCTGCTGCAGCGGTCCACCCACGGCCTGCTGCTGACCGAGGACGGCCAGCGCTGCCAACGCCATGCGCAGCGGGTAGTGGACGAATGGGAAGCGCTGCAGGCCGAGCTGCACGGCCAGGCCCAGATGCTCAGCGGTCGCCTGCGGGTGATGGTGCCGCATGCATTCGGCCAGGCGCAGCTGCTGCCGACCATGCTCGATTTCCTCGCCCAGCATCCACAGTTGAGCCTGGAGTGGATCCTTGAGGACCGCCGCCCGGACTTCATCGCCGAAGGCATCGACTGCGCGGTGCGGGTCGGCACGGTCGACGAACCGCGCATGGTCGCCCTGCCGCTGGCCGAAGTACCGCGCATCGTCGTAGCCGCACCCTCGCTGGCCGACGCGGGTTCGATCACCACGCCCGAGCAGGCGCAGGCATTGCCATGGATCTCGCTGGTCACCTACTACCGCGAACGTCTGCTGCTGCACGACGCGCAAGGCCGCGCACACACGCTGTCCATCACGCCACGCCTGCTCAGCGACAACCTGTTCGTGGTGCAGCAGGCCGCACGTGCTGGATTGGGCGCGGCGGTGGTTTCGGCCTGGCTGGTGGCCGACGACCTGGCCGAAGGGCGATTGGTGCAGCTGCTGCCGGACTGGCAGGCACCGCCGCTGCCGGTGCATCTGGTGTTCCCTGCCGCACGACAGCAACCCCTGCGCCTGCGCGCCTTCATCGACGCGATGAAAGCCGCGCTGCCACAACTGCATGGCATGCGGCCGGCGCCACGCTAGGCGCTGCCGGCGACATCAACGCGGGCGTGGTTCTACTTCGCCGCGGCATTCCAGCCAGCGACCTTGGCCTTGGTGTCGGCCAGCATCCTGTCCAGCGCCGCGCGATCGTACACATCGCCGCGCAGGATCACACTGTCGATCTTTTCGGTGGCGGCGATGTCCTGCAGCGGATTGGCGGTCAGCAGCACCAGATCGGCCGCCTTGCCCGTGGCGACACCGCCATAGCGCTGCATCTGGCCGAACCAGGCCGGGCCGGAGCGGGTCGCGGCGGACAGCGCCTGCGGTGCGCTCAGGCCTTCCTTCACGAACAGCTGCAATTCCTGGTGCAGGCCGACACCCGGGTAGTTGAACGAGTTGAGGAAGCCCGCATCGGTGCCGGCAATGATCGTCACCCCCGCTTCCTGCAGCAGCGGCAGCACTGCGGCCACCTGGTGGTACTGCGCATGGCGCGCCTCGATCTGCGCCGGCGTCGCCTTGGCCGCGCGCTCCACGCGCCAGGCGTACGTCGCGCGCAGGCCCGGGCCGATGTAGGCCAGATACGGATCGTTGGCGTGGTCGTCCTGGTCGAGGAAGTCGAGGATGCGGCCGCCATTGAGCGTCGGCGTCACGAATACGCCGCGCTTGGCGAAATCACGATAGGCGTGCAGCGCGGTTTCGCGATCGAAGCTGGCGTCGAGGCGGCGGTTGGCCTCGGCGCGGTCGATGCGCCCAGCGCCAAAATCGGCGGCAATCTGCGCTTCATCCTTGCTGCCCGCCTTGAAGGCATAGTCCAGATGCTCGATCGAGGCCAGGCCTGCGTCAACTGCCTGTTCCACCGTCAACGCCATCGGAATATGGCCTGAGGCCTTGAACCCCGCCTTGCGCGCGGCACTGGCCGAGTACAGGAACAGTTCCGGGGTCAGCGTGCTGTCGGTGATCTTCACGAAATCGACCTTGTCGTGCTGCAGGCGTTCGATCGCCTTGTCCGCGTCGGCCTTGCTGCCCACCTCGATCGTGCCCTTCCAGACCGGCTTGATGCCTTCGATCTTCGCACCCGACGTCAGCAGGCGCGGACCGAACAGCGTGCCGTTGGCAATTTCGCCGCGCCACTGCAGTACCTGCTGCGGCAGATCGCCGGAGCAGTCACGGATCGTGGTGATGCCGTGGGCGATGTACAGCGGCAGCAGCGCCTTGTTCTCTTCCACCAGCGCCGGGCCGCCACCGAAATGCACGTGCATGTCCCACAGGCCGGGAATCAGGTACTTGCCCTTGGCGTCGATCTGGCGGCTGCTGCTCCACTGGCTGCGCACCTGCGCATCGGGACCGACCGCGACGATGTCCTCGCCACGGATGACCACGCTCTGCCCGGGCACGCTGCGTGCGTGCTCGACATCGACCACGGTGGCGTTGCGGATCAGCAGATCGGCGCGCTCGGCGGCAGACGCCGACAGCGGTGCAACCGCAAGAAGGACGGCAAGGGACAACGGATGGGAACGGAACATGGAGAGCATCCTGGTGGGCACGGCAGCGTGCGGGTGGAAGGGGCGAGTGTCAGCGTGTCGCGCCGTGCTGGCGCAGCAATGTTTCGATGTGGGTGTAGCCGCGTTGCCGGGCATGCGCCAGCGGCGTTACGCCGTCGCCATCGGCAAGCTCGGGGTTGGCACCGGCGTCCAGCAGCAGCTGCACGATCTGCACGTGGCGCGAACCACCATCGCCGAGCAGGATCGCCTCCAGCAGCGCAGTCCAGTGCAGGCGATTGACATGGTCCACGGCCACGCCGGCGCGCAGCAGCGTACGCACGGTAGCGACATGACCGCGTTCGGCAGCAGGAATCAGCGCGGTACCGCCATAGCGGTTGGTGCTGCGCAGGTCTGCACCGTGCGCCAGGGTCAGCGCCAGGATCTCGTCCAGGCCGCGTGCGCCAGCGTACAGGTAGGCGCTGTCCTGCATCGCGTCCTTGGCATTGACGTCGGCGCCGGCCTCGATCAGCTCGCGCGCCGCGTCCACGTTGTTGCCGTGGGTGGCCAGCAGCAGGGCCGTGCGGCCCTGGCCGTCACGGGCTTCCAGATCGGCACCCGCGTCCAGTGACTCGCGCACGGCCTCGGCGTCGCCGCGGCTGGCGGCATCGCGCAATTGCGCATCAGCGTCGCTGCTGGAAGTCGCCGTGCACGCCGGGATCACCATGACCAGCAGGCACATCAACAGCATGCGAGCCACTGCCGAACGACGCTGCCGGGAGCGAAGGTGGTGCATCGTGACTCTCCTCATGCGCGATGGCGCCGGCCATTGCCGGCCCCTGCCCTGCATGGTAGAAGTCGGCACGGGTATCCAGAAGTGAAATGTTCAAATGCAAGACAGTGCCAAATCGAATAGAACAGTGTTCGAACTGGACCTGCTGCGGGCCCTGGTGATGGTCGCCGACTGCGGCAGCTTCACCACCGCGGCCACCCGCCTGCATTCGACCCAGTCCACGGTCAGCCAGAAGGTTCGCCGCCTGGAGGAACTCGCCGGTCACCGCCTGCTCGAGCGCGGCCACCGCGACGTGCATCCCACCGATGCCGGGCACACCCTGCTGGGCTATGCCCGGCGCATGCTCGATCTGAACGAGGAGCTGGCCCAGGCATTGGCCGGTGCCACCGTGGAGACCGCAGTGCGCATCGGTGTGCCGGAGGACTTCGTCAACGCACAGACCACGCGCATGCTCGCCGCCTTCAGCCGCCGCCACCCGCAGGTCAAGCTGGAAATCAGCAGCGGCCTCAGTCGTGATCTGGCCCACGGCTTTGACCATGGCGAGCTGGACCTGGTGCTGGTCAAGCAGCGTCGCAACACTCGCCAGGCCGTGCGTTGCCGCCGCGAGCCGATGCACTGGATCGACAGCCTGCGCAGCAGCAGCCTGCAGCAGGACCCGCTGCCGCTGGTCACGTTCCCGCCGCGTGGGCTGTACCGCGACGAGATGATCCAGGCCGTCGAGGCACTGGGCCTGCGCTGGCGCATCGCGTTCACCAGTTCCTCGCTGAGCGGCATCCAGGGCGCGGTGGCGGACGGCATCGGCATCAGCCTGCTGCCACGTCGCGCGGTCAACCGCGAACACCGCATCATCGATGGCCAGCGCGACCTGCCGGTGGTCGACAACTACGAGATCGGCCTGCTGCATCGTGCCGATGCCGATGATGCGGTGCGTGCGCTGGCCAGCGAACTGTGGCGCCAAGTGCAACGCGAACCGGACTGACAACAGTAGATCCACGCCATGCGTGGATGGAAACGGCCCTCCGGCATCCGAAAAGGCGCTGGAGCGCCAGCCGGTACACGCTTGTCGCAAAAGGCCCACTGGTGGCCTATCCAAAGCCTGGGCGATAGGGTAGTGAACGTCTTCTCCGGATTGCCCCGCCTATGACCAACAAGTACCAAGTTACTTTGACCCCTGCTCCGAAGGACGAAGCCGACATACGGTTCGATCCGCTGCCACCTGCACTCATCGCGCACATGCAACAGCAGCGTGCAAAGGTTGCTGCCCAGGTCGCATCTGCGTTCCCCACCGTGCCTGCTCAATGGCCGCTGCTGCCAAGCACGCTGCAACGCGTCGTCGATGCAGAACTGATCGATCACGATGATTGTGACGGTTGGGAAGCACTGGGGGTCGCATTCGGTGACTGTCTGGCACAGCGTGTACCGGAACTTGCCTGGACCCAGGTAACCGATGCCTGGGGCGTCGATGCGGTTCTCCGCTATGGAGAGGCCAATAGCATCGTCAGCGCCGTCACCATGTTGATCAAGCGCGTCGAAGAAGGCGAGACCATCGAGATCAACCATCTGCTTGAAGCCCTTGAGGAACTCGTCATCCAGCAAGCGCTCAAGTCCAGCTGAGCCCATGAGCGGACAATTGAGCCGCGCAGAATGACGTATGCGGACCTTGATGCTGCACCTGCGGGAGCAATCAGAGTTCGCGCATTGATCATTGATATCTGATCAGACCTGCCGCGCTAAGGCACTACATCGCCGGCTATAGTGCCCGTTGTTTCCGTGCCCCACGGCGCCATGCCATGTCCGACGAAATCCCCACCCGCTTCGATCCCCTGCCCGCTGCGCTGCAAGCGCATCTGCAGCACCAGCGTTCGCTGATCGCCGCTCGCGTAGCCGCCGGCTTCCCCACCCTGCCCGTGCAGTGGCCGCTGGGGGCCCCCACGCTGCAGCGCGTAGTCGATGCGGAGCTGATCGATCGTGACGACTGCGATGGCTGGGAGGCGCTGGGCGTGGCGTTCGGCGACACGCTGGCCCAGCGCGTGCCGGGCCTGGCCTGGATGCAGGTCACTGACGCCTGGGGCATCGACGCGGTGCTGCGCTATGCCGACAGCAGCCTGCAGATCGGAGTCAGCACGCTGCTGCTCAAACGCGTCGAGCAGGGCGAGACGATCGACATCGCCCATCTGCTGGCGTGGTTGGAGGAGTTCGTCGCCACCCGCGCCGACGATTACGCCTGAAGGGCTGCCGAGCATGGCTCGGCACTACAAGGGGTTGGCGCGGCGTGATGGGTAGATCCACGCCATGCGTGGATGAACGTGACCGCGCGATGGTTCCATCCACGCATGGAATGGATCTACAGCCAGCGACCGTCGACCACCACGCGGCGCTCCACCGGCACCCCTGCCACCGCAGCCGGACCATGGTCGGCACGTACCGCCACGAAGGTGGCCGGAAGACCATCTGCAATGCCGTGCTGCGGCAACCCGATCACCGCCGCCGCGTGGGTGGTGACCATGTCCAACGCCAGCATCAGGTCCGCATCGGTGTAGAAGCCCGACCGATAGCCCAGCAGCATCGCCCGCTGCAGCAGGTCGCCGTTGCCGTACGGCCACCAGCAATCGCGGATGTTGTCGTTGCCCGCGAACACGCGCACTCCTGCGTCGTGCAGGGCGCGCAGCGGCGGGAACGGATGGTCGCCCGGCGCATTGCTCATGATCGCTACGCCTGCGGCAGCCAACGCCTCGCCGACCTGCAGCGCGCGTGCCAATGGCACCTCGCCCAGCGCATAGGCATGACTGACTGCCACCCTGCCCTGCAGGCCCGACGCGCGCGTGCGCGCCGCGATCCGCAGCAGCTGCGCCAGCCCGGTCTCGCCCGGCTCGTGCAGGTGGATGTCCAGGCGTACGCCATAGCGCTCGGCCAGCCCGAACAACAACGCCAGCTGGCCTTCGGCATCCCCGTCCAGCGTGCTCGGGTCGATGCCACCCAGTACTTCCACCCCTGCGGCGATCGCCTGTTCCAGCACCGCCGCTGTACCCGGGCACGACATCACGCCCGCCTGCGGGAATGCCACCAGCTGGATGCGCATGATGTCGGCACAGCGCAGCGCGGCCTCGCGTACCGCCTGCAGGTGGCGCAGGCCGGTGCTGCCATCGATGTCGACGTGGCAACGCATCGCCACCGTACCGAAGCCGCTGCACTGGCGGATCAGCGCCTCGGCACGGTCCGCCATCGGTGCAGCGGCGGCTATCGCGGTCTTTTCCACCGCCAGCCGCTCACGCAGGCTGTTCACCGGCCGGTGCGGATGCCAGCGGTCGCCGACGAAGCTCTTGTCCAGATGGATATGGCCGTCGACCAGTCCCGGCAGAACGGTAAAGCCGGTCAGGTCGACGCTTTGGGCTCCCTCTGCTGCCGTGTCGTCGCCGTTGATGCCGACAAAACGGCCATCACGGACGTGGAAATGCAGGGGGGTACCGTCGCGATCGACGCCACCATGGACGAACTGCAGGGTCATCTGGATCTCTCGGAAAGCCAACACTGGCGCCATCCTGCCCGCCGCCGCTGCCATCGGCCAACGAAATATCTGCATGCCATGCATTCACCGGCACGATGAATCCCGCCCGCGACCCTGCGCCGCAGGGACGCCGGATGCACGCCTGAACGGGTAACATGGGCGCCTGTTTCCGCTGTGATGCCGCATGGGCCCGTCCGACCGCCACGATCGTCTTCGCCGCTGGCAGGCCGCGTCCCTGTTGGCCGCCGCCCCGATCGCCAGCCTGTCCGCCACCGATGCCAACGCCAGCGCGCCCCTGCAGGCGCCGCCAGGCCAGCAGCGGATCGCCTCGGCTGCGCTGGTCGAGGTGCTGCATCAGCGCGTGCTGGCCGGTCAGAGCGCCACCGCCACCCTGGAAAGCTGGTGTGCCGAGCACGGCCTGGCCGAGCAGGCCCGGGTCCGCGCCGTGCGCGTACATGGCCAGGACAAGCCTGCGCCGGCCGACGTGCTGCAGGCCCTGGGCGCCAATGCCTCCACGCCCCTGCGTTACCGCCGTGTGCAGCTGGCCTGCGGCAGCCGGGTGCTGTCGGAGGCCGACAACTGGTACCTGCCCGATCACCTCAGCGCGGCCATGAACCAGGTGCTCGACACCACCGACGAGCCATTTGGCCGTGTGGTCGGTCCGCTCGGCTTCCAGCGCCAGACCCTCACCGACCAGACGTTCTGGCCGCCACGCGGTGAAGGCGACCATGGCGTCATCCTGGAAGTGCGCGCCCTGCTCCGTGACCGCCAGCGGCAGCCTTTCAGCTACGTCATCGAGTCGTACCTGGTGCAGGCACTGCCCTGATCCAGCAATGAGCTGAATGGAGAAAGGCCCGGCAATGCCGGGCCTTTCGTTTTGCGTTTCGATCAACGGAACCGGTAATCCAGCTCCACCCAGAACTGACGGCCATAGGGGTCGTAGTTGCCGACCGGATAGAACGGCCAGCCACCGCCATTCCTGTCCGCCGGCGGCCGGCTGTCGCGCAGGTTGTTGACGATCACGCCCAGTGTCAGGTTCTCGCCGAACTGGCGGAACACACTGGCGTTGTAGGTCATGTACGGCGCGATGCGGCCACTGCCATCGCTCTTGGGCAACGAGCCATAACGGTTGCCATAGATCGTCGCGGTCCAGTCGCCCTGGTTCCAGCTGATGCTGCCATTGGCCTTGCTGCGCCACTGCCAGTCATCCAGCGAATTGCGGATGTCGCGCACTTCGTCATCGGCAAACTGCCTGTACTCGTGCTCCAGCACCAGGGTGTAGGCCAGACGCGTGGTGAAGCGGCCATAGCGGCCCGCATCGAAGCGCCAGTTGCCCTTCAGGTCGACGCCACGCACCGATTCCGATGCCGCATTGATCGGATTGATCAACACGCGGGTCACCTGGTCCGGCTGCACGGTGGCAGTGGAGGGATTGCGGATCACCCGCGACAGCGCGTCCTGGCACAGCGGCGAACCGATGTCGCGCGCCTCGCCGCCGAGGGTGCGACCCAGCCGGCAGTCGGCCTCATCGCGCAGGATGCGGCTGGTGTCGAGGCTGGTCACCTCGTTGTCGATGCGGATGTCGTAGTAGTCGGCGCTGAAATCCAGCCCGGACAGCGGCGACCAGACCACGCCGAAGCCATACGATTTGGCCGACTCCGGCTGCAGCTGCGGATTGGCGCGGTTGCTGTAGTCGATCGACAGGCCGTTGTAGTCGCAGTTGTCATACGACTGGCCGGCGGTGCGGCAGCGCCAGTAGTCGGTCATGCCCGGGTTGTAGCCACGGGTCTCGGTGGCGAACACATAGTTCATGTCCGGCGCACGGAAGCTGGTGGCGGCGGTGCCGCGGATCAGCAGGCTTTCGATCGGACGGAATTCGACACCGAAGCTCCAGGTCGCCTTGCCGAGATGCTCGCCACCGGCGCGGTACTGGTCGTAGCGACCTGCCAGGGTGGTGGTCAGCGACTGCAGCAACGGCAGCTGCAGTTCAACACCGGCCGCATAGCGGTCACGTTCGCCACCGGCACCGATGCCGGCGCTGGTGTTCCAGAATTCACCGGTGCCCAGGCGCGGGTCCGGACGATTGCGGTAGCCCTGGCTGCCCGCTTCGACCACTGCGGCCAACGCGGCATCGCCACCCGGCAATGCGAACAGGCGACCGTTGACCGTCGCGCTGAAGGTCTGCAGCCACGCCGCGTTGCGGCTTTCCTGGTAGTCGGACAGGCGACCGTACTCATCGGACGTCAGCGGCCGGAACAGGCGCGACGGATCCGGTGCGTAGACCTCCACGCCGTTGCGCACCCCTAGCTGCGGACCCAGCAGATACTCGTTGATACCGGCCAGCAGCACCGGGCGGCGCGTGCGGTTCTCGTACCGCGAGCGGCTGTAGACCGCTTCGTAGTCCCAGCCGCTGTCACCGAACTGGCCACGCGCACCAACATTGAACGACCACGAGTTTTCCAGGAAGCGATTGGCGTTGCGCGGCAGGCCGCCGATCTCCTCCGGCGCGAAGCGGCGGTACCAGCTCTCCAGGTTGCCCGTGTTCTGGTTGTAGAAGTAGTTGCGTGACGAGGTCCAGGTGGGTGCACGCGTGTTGTTGTGGATCCGTGCGCTGCCCACGGCGACATCGGCGAACAGGTCGGTGCTGTCGTTGACGTGGAACGTCAGCAGGCCGTAGCCGTTGAGGTTGCGCTTCTCGGTCTGCACGGTCCAGTAGCTGGCAGCGGCTTCGTTGCTGCCGCAGTACCATCCCTGGCGCGGGTTGTTGGTGCGCAGCACGCTGCCACCGTAGATGGCCGAAGCGGCATCGCAGCCGGCCGCGCCGGGATCGATGTTGCGACCGGTGGCGGCGTTGCGACGATAGGCGACGGCCGTCGGCTGCGGCGCCTTGCCGGTGGGATCATCGTCCAGCGAATCCATGAAGTCGCGCTGCCGCGCATGGATCGCCTTGCGCACGTCCAGTTCGAAGCCGAACAGGCCCTCCCAGCGCTCGCCCGAGCTGCCGCCCACCACCTGCACGCGCTGGTTGTCGCCACCGCCCTGCTGGGTCCCGCCGGCACGCACGTTGACGTCCACGCCGTCGAAACGGTCCTTGAGGATGATGTTGACGACGCCGGCGATGGCATCGGAGCCGTACACCGCCGATGCACCGGCGGCCAGCACCTCGATGCGCTCGATCAGCGCACTGGGGATGTTGGCCAGGTTGACCACGTTCACCGAGCCTTCGTAGGCCAGCGGATAGTCGGCCTGGCGGCGGCCGTTGACCAGCACCAGCGTGCGGTTCGGGCCCAGCCCACGCAGGTTGATGGTGTTCGCCGCCGGGGTGAAGGTATTGCCGAAGTCCTCGCCCTGCACGTTACCGGTGTTTTCAGTGAGCGCGCTCAACGCATCGAAGGCGTTGCGGTAGCCCTGCGCATCGATCTGCTCGCGGCTGATCACCGTGACCGGTGACGGCCCCTCGACGCTGGCACGCGGGATGCGCGAGCCGGTGACCTTCACTTCCTGCAATGAGGTGGGTGCGCTTTCCTGCGCGAAGGCCGGCAACGAGGCCAGCATCAGGGACGACAAGGCAAGCACCAGCGGACGCGGGCGCAGCGCCAGGGAAGAGGCGGACATGGGCTTCCTGGGGGAGTTGGGCGGGTGGTCCGGGGCGCTGGCGACGGTGCGCGCATAACGATCCCGTAACGAAAGTGTCCTGAACGGATGGTTGCAACGGAAATGACCAGCCCTGATGGCCTTATGCCTGAACCGAATCAGACCGCAGGCAGCGGCACCACCGCGTTTGCAACTTCTTTCATTGTCCCCGTTCACCCAAGTGCGGCATCGTCCCACGCCATGAACCGGTATTTCCCTGCTTCCCTGCCACCGCTGCGGCCCGTACTGCGCCGTCATCTCCTGCTGCTTCAGCACGGGCCCGTCGTGCTGCGACCTCTGCAGCGCTCGGACCTCGTCGCCTGGCGCCGCCATTATCGGCAGGTCGAGCGCGCGTGCAACCTGCCCGCCCACTTCGATGCCGAGGCCCGCTTCCTCTGCGCTGTGCAGCGATCGCAACTGCAACACGACAACGACCATCTGCAGCTCGGCGCGTTCGACGTCGAAGGCGAGCTGCTGGACCAGCTCAGCCTGCGCCTGCAGTGCGCACATGCCCGCAGTGTCGAGCTGTACTGGCTGCATGCCGGAGGCTGCCCGCAGCAACGCCAGCTGCACCCGTCGTTGCAGGCGCTGTGCACGTTCCTGTTCGAACAGGTGGGAATCCGTCGCTTGTTCGTCCTGCTGCCACCCGATACGGGCAGCGAAGTGGTCGCCACCCTGCAGGCCGTCGGCTTCGAGCACGAAGGCCTGCTGCGCGACCATCATCTGGATGACGAGGGCTGGCAGGACCGCCGGCTGTACGCGCTGACCGCCCCTGCCTGGCTGCAGCGGCGGTCAGCGGAAAGCTAGCGCACCCGCTCCAGCGCAGCATCCGCGCCGGTCAACACGCTGCAGGCATGGTCCTGCAGCTCCTCGGCGCTGGCGTCGTTGCCACTGTCAGGGTCCAGCTGCGTGGCCAGCAGAATGAATCCGGGCGCGCCGTGCGCGTCCTCGTGTCCCGCCACCAGCAGGCTCCATTGGCCAACCTTGTCCACACCGCTCAGCCCGTAGGCCAGCAGGTTGAGCGGATTGGCGGTCAACGCTTCGCCGGGCAGCAGCCGCGCCTGGTACTGATGGCCGCGCAGCAGCACCGGCAGGGGTGCCCACTGCGTACCGAGGGTCGCACGGTGGTCTTCCAGCGCACGCAGCACATCGGCGCGCAGGCAGTCGACGTGGATGTGCAGCTGGTGCTGCGAACGGCCATGCGGCGAATTCAATGCCAGGCTGGCAACGCTGCGCGGCAACGGCTGGCCCAGCGCCTGCTCGGTGCGCCCGCGCGCCTGCCAGGCGGCAGCGAAATAATTGGGTGCACCACGTCGGTACAGCGCGGGGCTTTCGATGCCGCTGACCTTGTCCAGCGGCATCAGCAGGAACTGATAGTGGCCGTGCGCGTCCTTGACCAGCACATCGCGGTGGTCGGCTGCCGGGCGCACCTGCAGGCAGTCACCCCGAGGCGACTGCGAACCCTGGCAGTCGCGCTCGATCAGGCGCCACAGCGCATCCGAATGGGCCGGCGGCGGCGCGGGGGGCACGCTGGCACAACCGGCCAGCAAGATCAGGGGCAGCAGCAGGAATCGCACGGCAACAACTCACGGGATCAGGCGCGACATTCAGCGCCGCGCGCCATTCTAGCCAGTGGGATGTGGCAATCAGTAGGTGCCGAAAGGCACTTCAACCACGACCGGGGCGCCCGCAGGCAGCAGCTGCAGGGTGTAGCGGTCCAGTGCGCCATCATCATCGGCCAGCGGCTGGCGGTGGAACTGCAGGCGGTAATGGACCTCGCCCAGGCGCACCTCGCTGCCGTCGGCGGCCAGCACGGCAGCGTCGGGCAGCAGCAGCCCGCCCAGATCGCTGTAGGCACCGGCAACATCGGTGAACGCATAGTCGGCCAGTTCATCCACCCGCTGCATCGCATAGACATGCGGCAGGTACGGTCGCGCCGGGCTGCGGCCATTGCTCAGATCGGTCACCCCGGCCTGCGGCAGGTGGTACTGCTCGCGCAGCGCGGCAACACCCAGCGACTCGCTGGCCACCTGCAGGCAGCACACCGTGCGCTTGCCTTCGCGGTCGAGGATGGCGAAGCGATCACCACGGGTGGCAGCCTGCGGCAGCAGCGCGAACGCCAGGTTGCGCTGCGCCGGCTGGTAACCCGCTTCGGTCTGCAGGTTGCGCCAGCCACCGAACACCGGCGCTTCGGCGGCGGGCGCTGCGACCGGTTCGACGGCCAAGGCGGTCACTGCCATGCAAAGCAGCGACAGCACAGCCACCGCCTTCACTGCGTTCTGCCTGCCACACAAACTGCCTGCCGTCATACTGGACCCAACACCTGCACCGGACTGGCCCGGCCTGCCCGCCGGCACGCTGCCGGCAACGCCGGCCACTATGCAGTGCAGCGGCCGCGCGGGCAATGACCCGAACGCTGCCGGGTTTCGCGCGGTCAGTGCTATCGTGCCGCCAATCCCCTGCGCAGGAGCGCCCGCATGACCATCCGCCTGACTCTGTTGCTGCCCGCCTCGGCCTTGTTGCTGTCGGCCTGTGTCAGCACTCCCGGCCCGGAGGTCAAGGGCAGTGGCCGCTGCGATGCCAGCCAGCTGGGCTGGGCCATCGGCCAGCCGGCCAACGAGCCGAACATCCGCCGCCTGTCCAGCGAAAGCGGCGCCGGCATGGTCAATCCCATCGGCCCGGCCACCATCACCACCAAGGACATCCGCCAGGACCGCCTGCGCGTGTTCGTGGACAAGGACAACATCATCACCGCCACCCGCTGCGAGTAAACGCGCCAGCGTCGTCGCACAGAGCCGGGCCCCTGCCCGGCTCCATGGCTCAGGGCTCGGTGTAGCCCGAACACTCCGGCAGCGGCTGATCCGGTTGGTAAGCCCCTGAGGTGAAGCGGAAGGTACGCGTGTAGCTGCATTCCGCGTCCTGTTCGGTGCGCAGATCCTTCTTCCTCAACCGTCCCTTGGCCAGCGAGTACCGCTGCGGTGATACCCCGGCCGGATAGTTGCTGGCCTCGGTCCGGTAGCGCAGCACGGGCATGTCCTGCCCCTCGGTTGCCAACGCAAGTTCAGCATCGAAACTGTACTCGTCGTGGCAGGCACCGGCGCGCTGATCGAAATCGCGCTCACTGAAACAGGCCCGGATCATCTTGTTGGCCGACAACGCAACGGACAGCACGTCGGCGTCCACCTGGATGCCTTCATCGAGATGTCGGATGCGCGCCAGCTGCAGGGTCGATGCGCCGGCACCGCCGCCGGAGTACATCGCGCGGGCCTCCACCAGACCGCCAACGAGCACGTTCTGCAGTGCCGCCACTTGCGGATCGGCCACGGCCTGGCCTGCGCCCGCCCCGGGGGCCAGACGCACGATGAAGGGCCAGACCCGCAGGTCGCCGTCGTCAACTACCTCGATGGGCACGTGGCGCATGCGGGGCTCGGCTTCATCACCTGCGCGCTCGGCAACTTCCAGCACCGCCGGTTGTTCTTCGCCCGTTGCGGGCAGCGCGCGCACGCACCACTGGCCGTCGGCAGTGCAGTAGCGCTCGGGGTCGTCCGCGCCCTGCTCGCCCTGCAGCAATAGCGCTTCCAGCCGGTTGCCGGCGGCATCCCGTTGGACGGGTGCGACGTCCGCCGCTGCCGGCAGCGACGATGCCAGCAGCAGTGCAGACAGCACGACGTAAGCAATACGCGTGGAATTCATGATCATCCTGTGCGCACCGGCACGTCCTTGCGAGGGACCGATGGTAGCGCAGGCGCCACGTCGCGGCTCAGTGCCCGTCGCAGTCGCAGCTACCCCACCCTTTCGCCTTCGACGTCTGGCCGATGCCGGGGTTGAAGGTATTGCTCGGGTCCAGCGTGCGGTAGAAGCCGGCCAGCGCCGGCTTGGCCGGATACAGGTGGCCGACGTTGTGCTCGGCCGGGTACTCGGCACCGCGCTGGTCCAGCAACGCCCACATCGCATGCTCGATGGCCATCGGGTCTTCACCCTTGCGAGCGATGTAGTCCTGGTGGAACACGTGGCACAGGAAGTGGCCGTAGTACAGCTTGTGCAACAGGCGGCCGTCGATGTCTGCCGGCAGCTGCTCGAACCAGTCGGCATCATCGCGGCGCAGCGCGATGTCCAGCGCGACGATGTCCTGCACCTGTTCGCGGTGCACTTCGCGGTAGCGCACCGCTGCACCGGCCACGGCGAAGCGATGCAGGAACGCCTTGCGTCCTTCGTCGGCCGTGCAGTGGAAGTAACCGCCTTCATGGCCGTTGAAGAAGCTGCGCAGCCACGCCTCGGTGGCGGCCGCATCCTGTGCGGAAACCTTCAGCAGAAGATGATGTTCATAACGCTGGCGGAACTCGCCCATGCGCTTGGGCAGGTGCGAAGGCAGCAGACCGGTCAGCGCCTGCATCACCCGGTCGGTGACACCGCGCAGGCCGAGCCGTTCGAACCAGCCATCGACCCGGCTCTTCAGCGCGAACGCAGCCGGCACGCGTGCGGTGCCGAGCTTGTCGATCAGCAGGAAACTGTCCTTGCCATAACGCTCGCCGATGTCATAGGCATCGCGGTGGATGTATTCACCGGCGATCGGCAGGCGCTCGAAGCCGGTCAGCAGCTGGCGGCGGATCGCGGTCAGGCTGTCGGTGCGGTTGCTGCCGATATAGAAGACCTCGGCGGCCTCCTTCTCGAAGGTATCCAGGCGCACGGCGAACACGGCCAGCTTGCCGGCAGATCCGGCTGCCTCGAAATGACGGCTGGGATCGGCATTGAAGCGTGCAGGGGTATCGGCATCGACCTTGCGCACTTCCTCGGCGTAACGCGGATCGGAGGCGGCACGGCCATCCCCATTGCTGACGTCTGCAGCGCGGTAGTCACCGTCCTGCAGGCGTTGCAGGATCTGCTCGGGCGTATCGCCCAGCGCGATGCCCAGATGGTTGACCAGTTGCAGTTCGCCCTGTGCATCAACCTGTGCATACAGCGCCAGCTCGGTGTAGGCAGGGCCACGGCGCACCAGTGCGCCACCGGAGTTGTTGCAGATGCCGCCCAGCACCGAGGCGCCGATGCAGGACGAGCCGATCACCGAGTGCGGCTCACGGCCGAGCGGTGCCAGCGTCTGCTCCAGGCGGTCCAGCGTGGCGCCGGGCAGGCACAGCACCTGGCGGCCTTCGTTCAACAGCTGGATGCCGGTCAGGCGCAGGGTACTGACCAGCACGATCGGCCGGCCGTAGTCATCGCCATCCGGGGTGGAACCGCCGGTCAGGCCGGTGTTGGCTGCCTGCAGGATGATCGCCGCGCCGCCCTGCACCGCCGCCTGCAGCACCTGCCACAGCTGCAGCAGCGTACCCGGGCGCACCACCGCCAGCACCGGGCCGTCGCCGAAGCGATAGCCGCGACGGAAGCGGCGGGTGGCCTTGTCGCCGGTCAGTACGTGGCGGTCCCCCACCGCCGCGCGCAACTGCGCCAGCACCGTGTTGCGATCACTCATGGCAGGCGCACCAGCGAATCACGGCCGATATCGGCAATGCGGTGCGCGCCGGTCAGGGTCATCGCCACGCGCATTTCCTTGGCGATCAGGTCCAGCAGGTTGGCCACGCCGGCCTCGCCCTGCGCGGCAAGCGCGTAGACGAAGGCGCGACCCAGCAGCACGGTATCAGCGCCCAGCGCCAGCATGCGCACCACGTCCAGGCCGGTGCGGATGCCGGAATCGGCAAGGATCTTCAGATCGCCCTGCACCGCATCGGCAATGGCTGGCAAGGCGCGTGCGGTGGACAGCACACCATCCAGCTGGCGACCGCCATGGTTGGAGACCACGATGCCATCGGCGCCGAAGGCGACCGCATCACGCGCATCGTCGGCATCGAGGATGCCCTTGATCACCATCGGGCCCTTCCAGAATTCGCGGATCCACTCCAGGTCCTTCCACGAAATGGACGGATCGAAGTTGCTGCCCAGCCAGCCGATGTAGTCCTCCAGCCCGGTCGGGTTGCCGCGATAGGTGGAGATGTTGCCGAGGTCATGCGGGCGTCCGCGCAGGCCCACGTCCCACGCCCAGCGCGGATGGGTGATGGCCTGGCCGATGCGACGCATTGCAGCATTCGGACCACTCATGCCCGAGTGCGCGTCACGATAACGCGCGCCCGGCACCGGCATGTCGACCGTGAACACCAGGGTGGTCACACCCGCCGCCAGCGCGCGCTCCAGCGCATTGCGCATGAAGCCGCGATCGCGCAGCACGTACAGCTGGAACCACATCGGGCGCCGGATTGCTGGCGCGACTTCTTCGATCGGGCACACCGACACCGTGGACAGCGTGAACGGGATACCGCGACTGTCGGCCGCGCGCGCCGCCTGCACTTCACCGCGACGGGCATACATGCCGGTCAGGCCGACCGGGGCCAGCGCCACCGGCATCGCCAGCTTCTCGCCGAACAGCTCGGTTTCCAGGCTCAGGTCGGACATGTTGCGCAGGATGCGCTGGCGCAGCGCAATGTCGGACAGGTCGGACACGTTGCGCTTCAGCGTGTGCTCGGCATACGCGCCACCATCGATGTAGTGGAACAGGAACGGCGGCAGCCGACGTTCGGCTGCGGCACGGTAATCGGTGGAGGCGGAAATGATCATGGGGTCAACCGTGTGGGGAAGGCAGGCGCGAGGCCCGCGCACGCCGGGCTTCGTTGTCGTCGAGGGTTCGCAGCGTGGTGTGCACGAACTCGAGGTGGGCATGTGCGGCGGCGCGCGCACGTTCGGGGTCGCCGGCCAGCACCGCATCCATCATTTCGCGGTGCTGGTCGGACAGCGGCGAGAAGGTTCTGGCCGAGGTGTACAGCTTTTCCCGGCTCTGCGAGATGTTGGTCTGCAGCAGCTCGAACAACCCGCGCATCACCTGCAGCAGCACCAGATTGTGCGAGGCCTCGGCGATGGACAGGTGGAAGGCCGCATCGGCTTCGGCTTCACCGGTTGGATCATCCTTGCCATGCGCGTCCATCATGGTCTGGAACGCCTGCGCGATGCGCGCGCGGTCCTCGTCGGTGGCGCGCAGCGCCGCGTGCCAGGCCGTGGCGCCTTCCAGTGCATGGCGGATTTCCAGCACGTCGAAGCGGTATTCCGGGTCGCCCTGGAACAGCGGCAGGTACGGCACCAGGGGTTCATCCAGTGCCTGCCGTGCCCGTGCGGCGGGCTCGCTCACATAGGTGCCACCCCCCACGCGCGCGGTCAGCAGACCGTGGCTGGCCAACTGTGCAATGGCCTCGCGCAGCGCGGTGCGCGAGACCCCCAGCTGAACCGCCAGCGTGCGCTCGGCCGGCAGCCTGTCGCCCGGCTGCAGCTGCCGTTCCTGCACCAGCGCACGCAGCTGCGCGGCCACCTTGTCCGAAACCCGTTGTGTGCTCATGGCGCCATTGTGGCCCGAAGCACGCCGCTGTTGGTCGGCCGGCGCTGCATGCTCAGGGAATCATCCAGGTCAGCCAGTAGGCCTGGGCCAGGGTGATCAGGCCGACCATCGTGGTGAAGATCAGGCTGTGCTTGACGGTGAAGCGGAACAGGTCCGACTCCTTGCCGGCCAGGCCCACCGCTGCACAGGCAATGGCAATGGACTGCGGCGAGATCATCTTGCCGGTGACGCCGCCGGTGGTGTTGGCCGCTACCAGCAGCACGTCGGACACGCCGATCTGCTGCGCGGTGGTCGCCTGCAGCGCCGAGAACAGCGCATTGGACGAGGTATCCGAACCGGTCAGGAACACGCCCAGCCAGCCCAGGAACGGCGAGAAGAACGGGAACGCCTTGCCGGTGTGCGCCAGTGCCAGCGCCAACGTGGCCGACAGGCCCGAATAGTTGGCGATGAAGGCGAACGCCAGCACCATGCCGATCGAGAAGACCGGCATACGCAGTTCGCGCACGGTTTCACCGAAGGTCTGCAGCGCCGAGCGCGCCGGCATGCGCAGGGCGATGATCGCAATCACCGCAGCGAGGATGATCGAGGTACCGGTGGCCGAGAACCAGTCGAACTTGTACACCGCCTCATAGCTCAGCGGCGCTTCGACGATCGGCGGCATCTTCTGCACCAGCTGGTCCAGGCCCGGCACCGGGATCTTCAGCACCCAGCCTTCCAACGGCCCACCGGCTGCGAACAGCGACTTGAACGGCTTGATGCTCCACACGGTGACCATCGCGGTGAGGATCAGGAACGGCGACCACGCCTTGGCGATCTGGCCGACGCTATGGCGCGGCGCTTCCAGTGCTGGTGCGGCCGCCTCGGCGCTGGTTTCGGTATCGAAGCGGAAGATCCGCACCGGCTTCCAGCGGCGCAGGAACAGGGTCAGGCAGACCAGCGACGCCAGCGACGCGGTGATGTCCGGCAGTTCCGGGCCGATGAAGTTGGAGGTCAGGTACTGGGCGATGGCGAACGAGCCGCCGGCCACCAGCACCGCCGGCCAGGTTTCCTTGATGCCACGCCAGCCATCCATGATCGCCATGATCCAGAACAGCACGATGATGGTCAGGAACGGCAGCTGGCGGCCCGCCATCTGGCCGATCTCGAAGGCATCCAGGCCAGTCACCTGCCCTGCCACGATGATCGGAATGCCCATCGCACCGAACGCTACCGGCGCGGTGTTGACGATCAGGCACAGGCCGGCGGCATACAGCGGCTTGAAGCCCAGCCCGACCAGCAGCGCGGCGGTGATCGCCACCGGCGCACCGAACCCGGCTGCACCTTCCAGGAAGGCACCGAAGGCGAAGCCGACCATCAGCATCTGCAACCGCTGGTCCTCGGTGACCGACAGGATCGAGGCGCGGATGATGTCGAACTGGCCGGTCTTGACCGAGACCTTGTACAGGAACACCGCGCCGATGATGATCCAGGCAATCGGCCACAGGCCATAGACGAAGCCGAAGCCCGCCGCGCCCAGCGCCTGCGCCACCGGCATGCGATAGAACAGCAGTGCCACGGCAAGCGCGATGGCCACGGTGATGGTGCCGGCGATCCAGCCCTTCATGCGCAGCACGGCCAGGGCAACGAAGAAGAAGGCGATCGGCAGCAGCGCGATCAGGCTCGACAACCACAGGTTGCCAGCGGGGTCGTACACGTGTTGCCAGGGCTGCATGAGGGCTCTCGACAGGAACAGGAGGTTCCCCACCGGGTGGGGGCGTCGTGCCCGTCATCATTGGTCGTACCGATTTGACCAGTGGACGGACCACAGGCGCGAATTGAACCGCCAAACCTGCGAAGAGCCTATTAGACCATAGGGCTATACGAGATTATTGGTCGTACCATTTTGACTTACAGTTTCTTCTCCACCCGCCGGATCAGCGCGAGCACCAGTACGCACAGCACGCTGACCCCGAGTGCGATCACGTACTTGCCGATGCCCACGGCAATGCCGATGGCCGCCGCCATGATCAAGGAGCTGGCCGTGGTGAGGCCGCTGACCTGGTCCTCGCGATTGCCACGCAGGATGGTGCCAGCGGCGACGAAACCGACGCAGGCCACCACCGCTTCGATAAAGCGCACCGGGTCGACCTGCAGCAGATCGCGGTAGCGCTCCTGCTGGAAGTGTTCGGCCACCGAGTCACCGAGCCCGACGATCAGCGCAGCAGCACCGGCGATCAGCATGTGCGTGCGCAGGCCGGCAGCGTGCTTGCCCATCTCGCGCTCTACGCCCAGCACGCCGCCAAAGACCATGGCAGCGGCCACGCGCAGCAGAATGGACATGTCCTGGGTGAGTTCCATGGAGAGGCTCCGGAAGTTTCCCGGAGCGTTGCGCGGCGGCCGTGGGACGGCGGTGAAGGCGATGGCACGCCCTCTTCACCGCGCGGATTCATCCAGGCATGGCGTGGATCCAGTGATCATCACCATGCGCACCCGTGTTGCGCCCGGTTACTGCGCCAGATAGCCACCATCGATGGCGTAGTACGCACCTGTCGCGAACGAGGCATCATCGCTGGCCAGCCAGGCCACCAGCGCGGCCACTTCCTGCGGTGTTCCCAAACGCTTGAGCGCATGCCGCCCCTCCAGCGTTGCACGCACCTTGGCGTCCATCTTTTCAAGCAACGGCGTGTTGATGAAGCCCGGGCCCACCGCATTGATGCGGATGCCATCGGCGGCATGCTCCCATGCAGCCGTCTGGGTCAGGCCGACCACACCATGTTTGGCGGCCGCGTAGGCGGTCGAGCCGGCATAGCCCACCTGGCCCAGAATGGAGGCCATGTTGATGATGCTGCCACCACTGCCCGCCGCACGCATCGCCTGGATCTGCGCCCGCTGGCACAGGAACACGCTGGTCAGGTTCACATCCACCACGCGTTTCCAGCCATCGATCGGGTAGTCGCCACTGCTGGCCGCGGGCCCGCCGATGCCCGCATTGTTCACTGCGATGTGCACGCCGCCCAGTTCCTTCACCGTGCGCTGCGCCGCCGCTTCCACCGCAGCCTCGTCGGTGACATCCAGCGCGATGCCGATGGCCTCGGCACCCTGGCTGCGCAGCGCGGCCACTGTTGCATCCACCGCTTCCTGCTTCAGGTCCCATACCGAAATACGCGCAGCCGATGCAGCGAGCGTCTCCGCTACCGCCAGGCCGATACCGGAAACACCGCCGGTCACGATCGCGGTTTTTCCGTTGAGCTGGTAATCAATCATCTGTGGTCTCCATCAGGGATAAATCGATACGGACACATTCGTCCGAATCCACAGTACGCCTTTGTCTGTGACGAATGCGCTGCCCCGCGTCTCCCCTGCACAGGTTTCTTTCCAGCGAATGTCCTTCGTACAGCCCGCGTTCGGCATTGGCATGCGGTCGCGCACGGATCGATCACCGTACGCACACGCATTGCAACGCAACCGGCAACTTGGCCGTAATTGCAAATCGATTGACCCACTCGATATCGCATTCGGGCTGGGGATCGAGAAAATGACAGGTAGCTAATTCCAACTCTGAAAGCGCAGGACCGATCCGCGCTGCAGGTGCACGATGGAACGTGCGGGCACATCGTCGCCGGCACCCGTCTTTTATTGTTGAGCGCCGAGCGATGTCCCGATATTTCACGTTTGCCGATTTCCGCCGCTTTGGCCAGCGCCATGGCTATGACTACCGCGCCGATCCCCGCCACCTGCGCGAAGAACAGTGGGCCGGCCACGGTGACCTGCACGAGCAGACCCTGCGCGGCGGCATGAGCCTGATCGCGTCCGACGTGCACAATCGCTTCGCTTACACCGCCACCGCGCATGAGCGGCCGGGTCTGGTCATCCGGCTGATGCTGCAGGGCCAGGTCGATGTGCAGGTCCCTCAGCGCAGTGGCTTTACCCTGCGCGCCGGCACGGCGGTCAGCACCAGCCACCGCGACCATATGGCGACGGTGGGCATGCATCCCGGCAACACGCGCCTGCGCGGCGTCAGCCTGCTGGTGCCAGCCGACATGGACCCGGATGTGTTCCAGCAACCACCGTTGCAACAGGCACTGCGTGCGCCGCTGGAATGCCGCCACTGGGCCATCCCGCACGCGATGCTGCCGACCCTCGCGCAGTTGTTCGAAAGCCCTTGGCAGGACGATCTGGATGCACTCTGGCGCGAAGGTGTGGCGCTGCAGCTGCTGACCGTGGGCCTGCAGGCCGATGATCTGCAGGTTGAAGGCGCACGCATGCTGCGCAGCGGACAGCGCAGCCGGCTGGAACGCGTGCGGGCTTTTCTGCACGACGAGCCCGGCCACGCGCACAGCCTGGTCGAGCTGGCCCAGCTGGCCTGCATGAGCCCCAGCGCGCTGCGCCGTCACTTCGTCCAGGTGTATGGCTGCTCGGTATTCGACTATCTGCACGAACAGCGCATGCGTCACGCCGAGCAGGGCCTTCGTGAATCCGGCTGGAGCGTGGAGCGGGCGGCGGCGGAAACCGGCTATCGTCATCCCAGCAACTTCGCCGCCGCATTCCGCAAGCGCTTCGGGCTGGTGCCCAGCCGCTGGCGCACCGGCCCTTCGAAGGTCGGCTGAAGCCCATCTGCTCTGGTACGTGTCGACCTCGGTCGACACTCGCTGAAAACGATCGCATTTCCGGTACATCTCTGCGCATGTCGTGCATGCCTCTTGCCGCCAAAGATGGACCGCGCAACCGTAGCAAGGATGACTACAGGGAATCCACGTGGGCAACCGGAATCGACCACACACGCCAGACTTCATCCGAAGCATTCAAAGCCCATGGCTGCCTGAGGCCGGCGCGCCTACGGACGGCCTGCGCAGCCTGCGGGCACATTGGGCCGAGGCAGCGATTCCCGCGGACTTCATGCAGCTCCTGCACTGGTCAAACGGCGGGCGCTGCCTGTTCCCTCATGTTTATGTCGACCTATGGTCCATCGCCAGCATCATCGAGCTCAACGACAGCTACCAGGTCCGTCGTTACCTTGGCGACTCCCTGATGGGCATTGGAACGGACGGTGGATCGGCACTCATCGCGCTCGATCTCAGCCCGTCCAATCGCGGACAGATAATCTCATTCGACCTGGGCAATCTGGATATCAGCCAAGGCAAATTCATCGCGAGATCCATTGCCGAACTTTTTCGTATGTTCGACAGCGGGCTGCTGACCAGCAACAGCCTTTACCCTTGAGCGTGAGAATGCCGGCCAGCGGCCGGCACTACCACGCGCCGCCGGGCATGGCGCGGCGCTACCGACACACGCGCCCCCCGGGTAACGCCAGGCATGGCCCGGCGTCATCCCCTCCGCCTCAATACACCGGCAGCTCGATGTAACTGGCCTGCGCGGCGCTGTGCCATACCCGCTGCGTGGCCTTCTGGTAATCACCCGGCTTGGCCAGGTAGATGTTCGGCACATAGGTCTGCGGATTGCGGTCGTACAGCGGGAACAGGCTGGACTGCACCTGCACCATCACCCGGTGGCCCTTCTGGAAGGTGTGGTTGGCATTGGGCAGGTCGAAGCGGTACGGCAGCACCTGGTTGGCCGCCAGCGCCTTGGGATCGCTGAAGCTCTCGCGGTAACGGCCACGGAAGATCGCCAGTGACACCGGCAGCTCATAGCCGCCCATCTCCGGCGTCGATGCTTCCTGGTCCGGATACACGTCGATCAGCTTCACCACCCAATCGCTGTCGGTGCCACTGGTGGATGCCTGCAGGTTCACCACCGGCGTGCCACCGATGCGCAGCGGTGCGGTCAACGGCTCGGTGATGAAGGTCAGCACGTCAGGCCGGCCATCGACGAAGCGCTGGTCCTTGACCAGCCAGGTGGTCCACATGTCGCGGTCGCCGAAGCGCACCGGGCGCGGCACGAACGGCACCGGCTTGGACGGGTCGGACACGTATTCCTCGAAGTCGCCCTCGCCCGCCGCCGGTGCCTGGAACGCCAGCTTGCCACCGGCACGCAGGTACAGCGGCTTGCTGTTTGCCGCGCACGCCTTCTCGCAGCTGCGCGGCCAGCCCTGCAGGCGGTCCCAGTGGTTTTCACCGGTGTTGTAGACCAGCACCGGTGGCGTATCGGCCTTGGGCGCGCCGTCCACCAAGTACTGGTCGAAGAACGGCTTGAGCACGTCGCGGCGGAACTGCAGCGCGGTATCGCCGTCGAACTTCAGCGCCCCCAGCTGGCTGCCGTCATAGTTCACCTGGCTGTGCCGCCACGGCCCCATCACCAGGTAGTTGTGCGTATTGCCGGTATCGCGTCCTTCCATCGCCTGGTAGGCATGGTTGGCGCCCCACATGTCCTCCTGGTCCCACAGGCCCTGCAGCCACATGGTCGGCACCTTCAGCGGCGTCTTCGCCATCACCGCATCCAGCGCCTGGCCCTGCCAGAACGCATCGTATGCGGGGTGCTGTACCAGCTTCTTCCACCAGGTCAGCTGGTCCACGCCGGTAAAGCGGGCGTAGTCACCGGCCGAGCCGATGCGCAGGAAGGTGCTGTAATCGTCGTAGCCCAGCGACGGCAGTGGCGTGCCCTTGCCGCGCTTCTCGGTCTGCATGGCGAAGTAGTTGAAATTGACCTGGCGGAAGGCGCCGTAGTTGAGCCAGTCGTCACCCATCCAGCCATCGACCATCGGGCTCTGCGGCGCGGCCACCTTCAGTGCCGGGTGTGGATCGGTCAGTGCCATCACCACGGTGAAGCCTTCATACGATGAACCGAGCATGCCAACCTTGCCGTTGGTTTCCGGCACATGCTTGACCAGCCAATCGATGGTGTCCCACGCATCGGTGGAATGATCGACCTTGGTACCGTTCAGCGGCCCGCGCAGCGGCCGGGTCATCACGTAATCGCCTTCGGAGCCGTACTTGCCACGGATATCCTGGAACACGCGGATGTAGCCGCCATCGACGAACACTTCATCGCCCTGCGGCAGCAGATCGCGCATGCGCGGAGAATCACTGCGGCTGGCGCGGCCGGCGGCGTCGTACGGTGTGCGGGTCAGCAGGATCGGCGCATTGTGAGCGCCCTTGGGCACCACGATCACCGTATACAGCTTGGTGCCATCGCGCATCGGCACCATCACCACGCGCTTGTCGTAGTCGCGGCCCACATCGGGAGCGACGAAGGGTTTTCCGCTGATATCCGGGGTCATCGGCGGCGTGTCGGCGGCCAGCACGGCGCTGGACAGGCTCAGGGCTACGGCAACAGCAACGGCACGCACACGCATGGACATCACCTCCCGGCAGGAAAGGTTCCAGCCTACTCCCGTAGCCCCCGGCAAAGCGCGTGCCTGCTTTGCATTCTGCGGCGTTTACAGGCAGGACTGATGGCACATGTGCGGGCCGCTGCCGCTGCGTTCGCCGGGCATGGCCCAGCGCTACCCGTTCGCGGACAACCACGATAGCGCCGGGCCATGCCCGGCGGATCCATCACGTCACCGGCACTTCATGCAACGCCAGCCAGCGCCAGCGCCCGTCTTCCTGCCGCAGCACCGCCAGCGATTCCCGCCATGTGGGTTCGCCCGCGCCTACGGCATGTACCTCGCGATAGCGCAGCAGCGCCAGCGGCATCGGCGCTTCCATCGCCTGCACAGCCTCGATGGCGATCTGCAGCCCAGGTCGTGCACCGTGGCCACCCGCGAACAGCGCCTGCACTGCACTGCGGTCCAACCTGCGTCCGGCAATGCCGACCATGCTGAAGTCCGCGCAGAAATGCGCCATCAGATCGTCCAGTGCATCGGCCGCGATCTCCGCGCGGAACCAGGCCTGCAGCTTGTCGTGCAGAAGGTGGATTTCGTGTTCGGCGGTCATGTCCATCAAGCGGTCTCGGTCGTGGAAAGGGAATGCAGCTGCGCGCGGTGCAGCAGCGCCATCGGCAACAGGGTGAGTACGGCGGCCAGTCCCAGCGCCACGCCGGTGGCATGCGCCGGCCACCACTGCATGGCCAAGGCCAGCAGCAGCGCGATGGCGGCGGTACCCAGGCAGAAGCTGAGCTGGCGGTTGAGGTTCCACAGCGCACTGGCATCGCCCAGTGCCTCGGCGTCCACACCATGGAATGCCAGCGTCTGCGCGGTGCTGCTGCACAGGCTGCCACCCGCACCCATCAAGGCGAACAGCATGGCGGCCAGCACGAACGGTGGCTGTGATTGCAGCGCCATCAGCAGCAGACCGCTGGCCTGCAGGACCATGCCCAGCCGCAGTACCGTGCCCGGCCCGACGCACGCCAGCAATCGCCGGCTGCCGGTGATCGCCAGTGCCGAGGCCAGCGCCCACGGCAGCATCAGGGCGCCGATCTGCGCAGCGCTGTAACCGGCGTGGTTCAACTGCAGGGTGCTGGCCAGCTGGCTGCCGATGAACACACCCGGCACCGCCAGATAGACCAGCATCGCCATGCGCAGGCCTCGATGGGACAGCAGCGACCAGCGCAGCAGCGGCTGCGGCTGCCGGCGCGCATGGCGTAGATGAGCGACAGCCAGCACTGTCGCCAGCAGCAGCAACCCTGCACCGGCGAAGCGATGGCCGGGCTCACCCAGCCAGGTCAGCGCCAGCAGCAACGCGCCCAGCGCAGACATCGCGGTGGCCAGTGCATAGCCCTGCAGGCGTGGCGCACTGCGCCGGCCATCGGCTGGCATCCACGCCAGTACCAGGGCGATCGCCAGCACCGCCAGCGGCAGGCTGGCCCACAGCACGCCGCGCCAGGACAGCCACTGCACCAGCAGGCCGCCGAGTGCAGGCGCCAGTGCCGGCACCAGCAACGCCACCAGCAGGATGCGCCGGGTCAGCGCACCGCGTTGTTCAGGCGTGCACTGCCGGTACGCCGCCGCCTGCGCCACCGGAATCAGCAGGCCACCGGCCAGCCCCTGCAGCAATCGCCAGCCCAGCAGCCAGCCGATGGACGGCGCGGCGCCGGCCAGGCCCGCGGCCGCCGTGAACAGCAACAAGGCAAGCAACAACAGGCGACGCTCACCGCAGCGCGCGGCCAACCACGGCGCCAGCGGAATCACCACGCTCAGGCCCAGCATGTAGGCGGTGCCCACCCAGGCCAGGGTGCCGATGTCCGCATGCAGCTCGGCCGCCAGCGCCGGGTAGGCCACCGTGGCGATGAACATGTTGACCAGGTCCAGGGCGAACACCAGCAGGAAGATCGCCTCATGGCGCAGGCGGGGGGACGGCATTGGCGGCGCTCCAGCAGGGAAGCGACCAGCATGCCGTCCGGGCCTTGTTGGAAAAACACGACAACAGCTGCAACACTGTCAAACCTGCTTTGACAATCAATCGCCATGGTCAGCCTCGATCGCTTCGATATCTTCCGCGCCGTGGTCGAGGCGGGCAGCCTGACCGCCGCTGCCGAGCGCCTGGGCCTGAGCCGCGCCGTGGTCAGCTTCAACCTGAAGCGATTGGAGCAGGAACTCGGGGTAACCCTGCTGCTGCGCAGCACCCGCCACCTTGCGCTGACCGAGGCCGGCGAACAGTTCCTGCAGCACTGCGTGCAGGCACTGGATGCTGCGCAGGCCGCGATCGATGCCGCGCGTCGCGACCAGCATCAGCTGCAGGGCATGCTGCGCCTGACGACCACCCCGGAGTACGCGCAGCTGCGGCTGATTCCGGCGCTGGAAGCCTTCCGCACGCAGCATCCAGCGCTGGTGCTGCATCTATCGACCTCGCCGGCACCGGCCGACCTGATTCCCGAACGCTTCGACCTGGCGATCCGTCTCGGCCGCCTGCCGGACTCGGGACTGCATGCCAGCGAGCTGGAGCGGCATCCGTTGTGTGCAGTCGCCGCGCCCGCTTTGCTGGCTCGCCTGCCATCCGCCGATGCTGTCGATGACCCCGTACAGTTGGGCACCCTGCCCCGCCTCGGCTATCCGCGCCTGGCCGATGTGCCGGTGGTCGCAGCGGATGGCAGCGATGCCCTGTTCGCCACCAACCCGGGCAACGCGGTGGTACGCGTGGATGGGGCCAGCAGCCTGCGCGCGTTCGCCGTGGCCGGTGCAGGCGTCACCGTGCTGCCACGCTGGCTGATCGAGGACGACCTCGCCCACGACCGCCTGCGGCCGGTGTTGCGCCAGCACCGCTTCCCGCAGCAGAGCGTGTACGCGGTATACCCGCACAGCAACCAGCCCTCGCCGAAGGTGCGGCAGCTGATCGATTTCCTGCGCGTGTGGTTTGGTGACGACGCCGGCTGAATCCCTCGCCCGCCGGCCATGCCCGGCGAGCGCAGCGGCAACACCACAAACCAACACGGCCCCTTGCGGGGCCGTGTCTTCATGCATCAGGACCGCGCCGTATCAGCGCAGCACCTGCTCCACCAGCTGCACGTCCACGCTCTGCAGCGGCTCGGCAGCATTGCGCGACAGCTGCACCTGGTAGGTGCCGCCATCGATCTTCCACTGGCGGGCCTGTGCATCGTAATGGGCCAGGGTCTTCGGCTCGGCTTCGATGCGGATACGGCGCTGTTCGCCCGGCTGCAGCTCGACCTTGTCGTAGCCGATCAGGCGGATCGGCGTGGTGCTGCCGGCCGGCAGCTTCAGGTACAGCTGGGCGACATCTGCACCCGCGCGCTTGCCGGTGTTGCGGATGTCGACGCTGGCGACCAAGCGCGAACCTTCCACGCTCACCTTCAGGTTTTCATAGGCGAACGAGGTGTAGGACAGGCCGTGACCGAACGCGAAGGTCGGGGTCAGGCCCTTGGCCGCCATCCACTTGTAGCCGACGTTGGCGCCTTCGATATCGAAATCGAACACATCGCCGAACGGCTTGGCCGGCTTGAAGCCGAGGCCATCGATGTGCGGACGCGGAAGCTGCGATTCGTCCACCACCCAGGTCACCGGCAGGCGACCGGACGGATTGGCCTGGCCGGTCAGCAGGGCGGCAATGCCTTCACCGCCGCGGATGCCCGGGTACCAGGCCTGCAGCACCGCCGGCACCTGTGCCAGCCACGGCGTGCGCACCGGGCCATTGGTCTCCAGCACCAGCACGGTCTTCGGGTTGGCCTTGGCCACCGCTGAAATCAGCGCGTCCTGGTTGTCCGGCAACTGCATGTCCGGCAGGTCCACCGATTCGGCTGCCCACTGGGTAGCGAACACGATAGCCACATCCGCCTGTGCCGCGGCCTTGGCCGCAGCGACGGCATTGGTGCCGTCCACATAGGTGATGGTGGCATCCGGACGTGCGGCACGCAGCGATTCCAGCGGCGAGGACGGATGGAAGATCACCGGGCCGGGCCAGGTGGTCGGCAGCACGCCCGGCACCGCATTGGTGCCCTTGGCCGTGACGCCCACCATCGACGAACCACCGCCACCGATCACGCCCTTGTCGGCATGGCCACCGATGATGACGATGCGCTTGGCGCTGTCGGCCAGCGGCAGCAGGCTGCCTTCATTGCGCAGCAGCACGCTGCCTTCTTCCACCGTGCGCTGGGCCACGGCGAAACCGGCCTCTGCGTCGACCTTCTGGTGCTGCGGCGGATTGTCGAAGTTGCCGTGCAGGAACATCGTGCGCAGGATGCGCGCCACCATGTCGTTCAGGCGCGCCTGCGGCACCACGCCGCCGTGCACGGCCAGACGCAACGGCTCATCGAAGAACACCGCCGCATCGAACACTTCACCAGCCGACTGCTGGTCCAGGCCGGCCAGCGCCGCCTTCGAACCGCTGTGCACGCCGCCCCAGTCGGACATCACGAAACCGGGGAATTTCCACTCCTGCTTCAGCACCTGGTTCATCAGGTAGCCGTTCTCGCAGCCGTAGGTGCCATTGATCTTGTTGTAGGAACACATCGCCACGCCCGGACGACCGGCTTCCAGCGCGATTTCGAACGCCAGCAGGTCCGACTCGTGCATCGCCTGTTCGCCGATGCGCACGTCGTGGAAGTTGCGGCGGGTCTCCATGTCGTTCAGCGCGAAGTGCTTCATCGACGAAATGACGTGCTGGCTCTGCACGCCCTGGATCACCGCGCCGACCATCGAACCGGCCAGCAGCGGATCTTCACCGGCGTATTCGAAGTTGCGGCCGTTGCGCGGGTCACGCTGCAGGTTCACGCTGCCGGACAGCAGGATGTTGAAGCGCTGCTGCCAGGCTTCGCGACCCATCGTCGCGCCGCCGGCAAAGGCAACACCCCGGTTCCAGGTGGACGCCGTGGACGGGCCCGACGGCATCGCCGTGGCGAAATCACCCGGGCGGATGCCACCCGGATTGGTCACGCCCACGCCGGCGTCGGCCGACTGCTGCGACGGAATGCCCAAACGCGCCACGCCCGGTACGAAACCGGCCGAACCCACCGCACCTTCCGGCAGCTTGCCGCCATCCTTGCCCAGCCCGAAGTAGCTGTGCAGCATCTGGAACTTCTCGTCCTCGGTCATCGCCTTCAGCAGCAGCGCAGCGCGCGCATCAGCGGTGAGGGTGGTATCCATCCACGGCTGCTCGCCGCCCTTGTCGGCGGCATACGCCAAGGTCAGCAGGGTCGCGCGCAGCGTGCTGCCTTCCACCTTGAACGGCGCACTGCTGGCAGCCTGGAAACCATCGCTGAAATAGCTGGCATCGGCTTCCAGGGCCACGCGTGCCGGGTCGAAGCCGGCGGCCTTGGCCGATTCACCGGCTACCGCACCAAGCAGCACCGCCGGCGCGCCGAGCCGCGAACGCGACACCAACGCCGGCAATTGCGTGGCACCGGCGCCTGCGTCGGTGTAGACCGCCACCGCATGGCGGCCGTCATCCAGACGCAGATAGTTCAGGCCCGGCTGGTCCGGGCCGGATTCGGCGGCGATCGGCAGCCGGGTCAACACGGCCTGGCCGTGCTGGGTCTGGCCATCATCCTTGCCGGCGGCGATGAAGCGGTACTGGTAGCCCAGGCCATCGGCCAGCAACTGCAGCGGATCGACCTGGCCGATGCCGCGCTGCACCTGGCGAACGCTGACCGCGTCCACCTGCAGGGTCTTCAACTGTGCAGCCAGGGCCGGCATCGCGTCCGCTGTCGGCGCCTGCTCCAGGGTCAGCACGGTGAAGGCGGCGGAGTCGGCCCAGGCCGGGGTGGCCAGTGCGGCAGACAGGGCCAGGGACAGGGCGAGCGGCTTTGTAAACGTTTTCATCGGCGGGCGTAATTCCGTTGCCAAGGCAATCGGTCCAGGGAAAGTGCCGCCGAAGGGTGCAGCGTCATGCCGCGCATGCGTTGCCGGGCAACGCCTTGCAGGCCAGAGGACGGACCGGTCTGCGCGCGGGACCCTCCTCCCGTGCGTGACAACCTGCCTGTCCGGGCCGCGCAGGGCGACCCATCATGTGAAGAGTGTGCGAGGGCGTTCATCGCTGTCAACAGGACCTAAGTCACAGGCGCCACCTGCACGATGGTTATCAGCCCATCACCGGCGGTCATCAGCGGGCCGCGCGAGGCTGCCGATAATGGATCTCCCCGGCGACGAATCGAGCCCATGACCGTACATCGCGACTTCGACCATCTCTGGCGCGACCGCTGTGACACCTCCAGCCAGCGCAGCCCGCGCGTGCTGATCCGGGTATTCGTCGCCCCCGGCGAGCTGGAACGCAGCGTGGCCTTCTACGAGCAGCTGCAGGGTGTGGTCGCCGATGCCGGCTTTCCGTTTCCCGAGGCGGGCCTGCGGCTGGCGATGGTCGGTGCGTTCCTGCTGATCGAAGGCTGCGACGAGGCGCTGGCGCCCTTCACGTCGACCACGGGCACGTTGCTGGTCGACGACGTCCGTCCGTATCACGACAGACTGGTGGCCGCTGGCGCCGAAATCATCTTCCCGCTGCAGGTGGTGCCCACCGGTGCGGCGTTCAATGCGGTGCATCCCGATGGCACCGTGGTCGAGTACGTGCACCATCGGCCGGACCCGCAGGGGCGCTGAGGTGGCGCGCCCCACCTCAGTAGATCCACGCCATGCGTGGATGCCTTGCACCCGAAGCCGTGCGGCACCATGACCGCTATCCACGCATGGCGTGGATCTACAATCCCACCATGTCCTCCCCCGCTCTGCCCTGGAATGGCACCCTGCTGCTGGATGCACACGTTGCCGTGCTGCACGGCCACGCCGGTGACAGCGCTGCGCATGCGCACTACGCCCATCAACTGCTGCTGAGCGAAGGCGCGCCCTGGCAGGTCGAGATCGATGGCGTGCGGCAGCAGGGCCAGCGGTTATGGCTGCCCTCCTTCCAGCCACACGCGATCCTGTCGGCTCCCATTGACGGCTGCACGGTGTTCCTCGAACCGGCGCATGCCGACCTCGAACAGATCCAGCAGCATCTCCAGTCGTTGCCAGGCAATGCCGCGCAACTGCACAAGTGGCTGCCACGGCTGAGCCGCCCGCAACCCCTGGACCGTCGCGTGCAGGCGGCGCTGGCCCGCATCACCCAGCACCTGCCCGGTCCGGTGCCCGCCGCCGATATCGCCGAGGCCGCGCATCTGTCGACCAGCCAGCTGCATCGGCGCTTCCAGTCCGAACTGGCCGTGACCCTGCGCGGCTGGGTGCTGTGGCAACGGCTGCGCAGCGCACTGGCGCATCATCTGCGCGGGCACAGCCTGACCGACAGCGCGCATGCCGCCGGTTTCGCCGACCTGCCCCACCTCTCGCGCAGCCTGCGCCGCATGTTCGGCATCGGCGCCGCGCAACTGCAGGGCCTGCAGCTGCACGCGGCCTGACGCCCCGATCAACCGCGCCTGCGCAGACCTTCCGGAAGCTCCGGCACATCGCCATGCGGCAGCTCGCGGAACGGCGCCAGCAGTTGCGCGGAATACGCCTGCGGATAGTCCGGCTGGCTGCCGATGCCCAGATCACGCTGCCCCAGCCGATAGCCCGGCGCATCGAACGCCGTCCCCAGCAGGTGGTCCCACACGGTCAGGAACAAGCCGAAATTGACGTCGCCCGCAGTGCCATAGCGGATGTGGTGGAAGCGATGCAGCGGCGCCCATGCCATCACCCTGCCCAGCACACCCGGTCGCATGTCCACGTTGGAGTGCTGCAACAGCAACTGGATCGCAATGGCAAACGCCAGCACTGCGGCCACCGGCATCGGCATTCCCAGCAACAGCAGCGGCAATACGCCGCCCACTGCTTCGGCGGCCTGGTGCAGCGGGTGTTTCATCAATCCATTGAAACCGTACATGCGGGTGACGCTGTGATGCACCGCATGCAGCCGCCACAACCAGCCGATGCGATGGCTGGCGTAGTGGACCAGGGTGATGCCAAGGTCAGCCGCGATGATCGCCACCAGCACCTGCAGCGCGAATGGCCACTGCATCGGCCAGATGTGCCAGGGCACGATCGCCGCCAGCAGCGGCACCGTGGCGATCGACAGCAGGTTCAGGCTTTCATTGACCAGCGCATGCAGGACGTCGCGCAGGCGGTCGCCATGGTCGTGGTTGAACGCCGGGTCGTATGGCCACATCCGCTCGGCAGCGAACGACACCGCGATGGCCACAGCCAGCAAGGCAAGCAGCCACAGCGGATCACCGTGATGGTGACCGACCCAGCCGATGGCGGCAGCAACAAAACCCAGCAGGAACAACGGGGCATACAGGCGGAGCATCCAGTGCTTCATGGGCAACCCGGGAAGTGAAGGGCCTGCATGTTGGCGGGGCGTACAGGTGGTCGGCTTGAACAAACGGCGCAATCCCCGCGTCGTCCATCCACGCATGGCGTGGATCTACTGTGGCCAAGCCCCCCATTCCCCAGTAGATCCACGCCATGCGTGGATGCTTTACCTCCTTCAGCAAGCTGAAACCCCACCCTCCGATTTCATTAGTAATATTACTCACAAGCCGAGTAGCATGTCCGGTCTCAGCCCCTGATACCGGCCTGTCGATACTCGCTCCATGCCTGCCGTTTCCGCCCACTTCTGTCGCTTCCCGCCAGCCCGGCGCCTCCCTCGGAGGACCGGCTGATGGGCGCCGTCGTCGCCCTCGACCGCCTGCTGGATGGCCGCCAGGTCTGGCGCGGGCCGGCACGCCAGGGGCAGGCCAGCGACCATCTGGCCAGTGGCCACCCGGCGCTGGACGCGCGCCTGCCCGGCGGTGGCTGGCCGGCCAGCGGGCTGTGTGAAGTGCTGCAGGCCGCACCCGGGGTCGGCGAACTGGCCCTGGTCTGGCCGGCGCTGGCAAAGCTGAGCCAGCGCGAACGGCCGATCGTGCTGGTCGCCCCGCCCTACCACCCGCATGCCCCCGCATGGGCCGCCGCCGGGCTCGACCTGGCCCAGCTGCAGATCATCCACGCCGCACCAAAGCAGGCCCTGTGGGCGACCGAGCAGTGCCTGCGCTCTGCTGCCTGCGCCGCCGTGCTGTGCTGGCCGCAGCAGGCCGACGATCGCGCCCTGCGCCGCCTGCAGGTTGCCGCCGACAGCGGCCAGTGCCTGGGTTTCGTGTTCCGCGAGGCACGCGCCGCCCGCAACCCCTCCCCGGCCAGCCTGCGCCTGCAGCTCGACCACGGCCAGGTGCGGGTGCTGAAGTGCCGCGGCGGGCTGCCACCGGCGCAGCCGTTGCCGCTGGCCATCGCCCACTGAGGCCGCGCCATGCACTGGGCCTGCCTGTTGTTGCCGCAGCTGGCGCTGGACAGCGTGCTGCGCCTGCAGCCCGATCCGCAGCGGCCGCTGGTGCTGCTGCAGGGGCCGGCGCAGCGTCGTGTGCTGCGTGCGGTCAGCCCTGCCGCGCGGGCAGCGGGGCTGCGCCCAGGCATGCTGCTGTCGGCTGCGCAGGTACTGGTGCAGGACCTGCAGCTGCATGACTACGATCCCAGCGCCGAACAGCACACCCGGCAGTTGCTGGCCAGCTGGCTGTATGCCACCAGCTCGCTGGTCAGCCTCGATTTTCCGCATGCGCTGGTGCTGGAAATCGGTGCCAGCCGTGCCCTGTTCGGCGATTGGCTGACGATCGAACAACGCCTGCGCAACGGCCTGCACGACCTCGGCTTCCGCCATCGCCTGGTCGCCGCCCCCAACCCGCATGCCGCGCGCGTGCTGGCCAATGTGCACGATGGCCTGGGTATCGATGCACAGCAGTTGCCCGCCGCACTGGCGCAGCTGCCACTGGCGCGTAGTGGCCTGCCCGTTGATGCGGTGACCGTGCTGGCACGCTCCGGCCTGCGCACGCTGGGCGCGGCCTTCGACCTGCCACGCGAGAGCCTGGCCCGCCGCTTCGCCCCCGAGGTGCTGCAGCAGCTGGATGCCGTGCGCGGCCTGGGCAACGCGCCGTTGCGCTATTACCAGCCGCCGGACCGGTTCGATGCGCGCATCGAATTCGAATACGAGATCGAATCCAGCCAGGCCCTGCTGTTCCCGCTGCGGCGCCTGCTGCTGGACCTGGCCGCGTTCCTGTGTTCGCGCGATGGCGGCGTGCAGCGTTTCGACCTGCATTTCGAACACGACCTGCTGCCAGCCAGCGTGCTGACCATCGGCCTGCTGGCCCCCGAACGAGATGCGGCGCTGCTGTTCGAGATCGCGCGCAACCGCATGGAAGCCTTCGCCCTGCCCGCCGGCAGCCGTGCATTGCGCCTGCAGGCCGAGCAGCTGCCGCCGTTCGTGCCGGCCGCACGCGATCTGTTCGATACGCGTCCAGCGCAGGCGATGCCATGGACCCAGCTGCGCGAGCGCCTGCGTGCACGGCTGGGCGATGACGCCGTGCAGCCACTGGCCGTGCAGGCCGACCACCGCCCTGAACGTGCAAGCGGCACTCAACCGCCGGCCAAGCCACCTGCCTGGTGGCCGCTGCGCCCCGGCTGGCTGCTGGATACGCCGCAGCCGCTGCGCGATCCGCGCCTGCGCATCGTCGCCGGGCCTGAGCGGATCGAATCGGGCTGGTGGGACCAAGCCGATGCGCGCCGCGACTATTACGTGGTGGAAACCGCGCAGGGCCAGCGTGGTTGGGCCTTCCGCACGCGCAATGATCCGCATGCACCGTGGATGCTGCACGGCTGGTTCGGTTGAGCCCCATGCACACCGACCTGCCCGGGTACGCCGAGCTGCATTGCCTGTCGGCCTTCAGTTTCCAGCGTGGCGCGTCCACCGCCGAGGAGCTGTTCGCGCGCGCCGCCGGCCAGGGTTACCGCGCACTGGCGATCACCGACGAATGCTCGCTGGCCGGCATCGTGCGGGCCTGGCAGGCGGCGAAGACGCATGGCGTGGCGCTGATCGTCGGCGCCGAATTCCAGGTTGAAGATGGGCCGAAGCTGGCCCTGCTGTGCACCGACCAGGCGGCCTATGCCGGGCTGTGCCAGCTGATCACCACCTGCCGTCGGCGGGCGCCCAAGGGCGAATACCGCTGCCTGCGCGAGGATCTGCATGGACTCCCCGACGGCCTGCTGTGCCTGTGGCTGGACCGGCAACCGGCAGCCACCGATCTGGAACTGCTGCGCCGTTGTTTTCCGCAGCGCCTGTGGCTGGCGGTGGAACTGCATCACGAACACGACGACACGCGCCGGCTGCACCAATTGCAGGCCTTCGGCGAACGCCACCAGTTGCCCCTGGTCGCCAGTGGCGACGTGCACATGCACGTGCGTCGGCGCCGCGCCCTGCAGGACACGCTGACCGCGATCCGCCACCGCTGCAGCGTGGCCGAAGCCGGCTGGCGGCTGTTTGCCAACGGCGAGCGCCATCTGCGCCCACGCACCGCACTGGCCCAGCTGTATCCGCCCGACCTGCTGGCTGAAACCCTGCGCATCGCCGAACGCTGCCACTTCACCCTGGACCAGCTGAAATACACCTACCCACGCGAACTGGTGCCCGAGGGCCACGACCCGGACAGCTGGCTGCGCGCCTTGGTCGAGAAGAATATTTCCTGGCGTTGGCCAAAGGGCATCAAGCCCGCGCAACGTGAGCAGATCGAACACGAGCTGGACCTGATCGCGAAGAAACAGTACGCGTCCTACTTCCTCACCGTGCAGGACATCGTAGGCTTCGCGCGCAGCAAGGACATTCTGTGCCAGGGGCGCGGTTCGGCGGCCAATTCGGCGGTGTGTTTCGTACTGGGCGTGACCGAGATCGACCCGGCACGCAGCAATCTGCTGTTCGAGCGCTTCATCTCCGCCGAGCGTGATGAACCACCGGACATCGACATCGACTTCGAGCACGAGCGCCGCGAGGAAGTGCTGCAGTACGTGTTCAACCGCTATGGCCGCGAGCGTGCCGCGTTGACTGCGGTGGCGATCAGCTACCGTGGCCGCAGCGCGATCCGCGATGTCGCCCGTGCGCTGGGCCTGCCGATGGACCAGGTCAACGAACTGGGCGCGGCGATGGATCATTGGGGCGGCAACATCCCGCTGCCGGAGACCCTGCGCGAGCGCGGCTTCGATCCGGAAACACCGTTGATGCGAAGGCTGCTGGCATTGACCGGCGAGCTGATCGATTTTCCGCGCCACCTGTCGCAGCATCCGGGCGGCTTCGTGATTTCCGAACACCCGCTGTCGACCCTGGTACCGGTGGAAAACGCGGCGATGGCCGACCGCACCGTCATCCAGTGGGACAAGGACGACCTGGACGCCACCGGCCTGATGAAGGTCGACTGCCTGGCACTGGGCATGCTCACCGCCATCCGCAAATGCCTGGCGATGCTACAGCAGCATGGCCTGCATGCAGGGCGGATGGATGCCATTCCTTCCAAAGATGCCAGGACCTACGACATGATCTGCGCCGCCGACACCATCGGCGTGTTCCAGATCGAATCGCGCGCGCAGATGGCGATGCTGCCACGCATGCAGCCGCGCAATTTCTATGACCTGGTGATCGAGGTAGCAATCGTGCGCCCCGGCCCGATCCAGGGCGACATGGTCCATCCCTACCTGGAACGTCGGCGGATCCTGCGCGAACAAGGGCCGGATGCGTTGAACGATCCGGACAATCCACTCTATCCCGCCCGGTTGGAGCGCGTATTTGCCCGCACGCTCGGTGTGCCGTTGTTCCAGGAACAGGTGATGCAGCTGGCAGTGGACGCGGCTGGCTACACCGCAGGCGAAGCCGATGCACTGCGCCGCTCGATGGCCGCCTGGAAGCGTCGTGGCGGCCTGGAACCGCACCGCGAAAAGCTGCTGACCGGCATGTTGGAAAACGGCTTCAGCCTGGAATACGGCGAACACCTGTTCGAGCAGATCAAGGGCTTCGGCGATTACGGTTTTCCGGAAAGCCACGCCGCCAGCTTCGCCCTGCTCACCTATGCCAGCTGCTGGCTGAAATGCCATCATCCGGCCGCGTTCACCGCCAGCCTGATCAACAGCCAGCCGCTGGGCTTCTACAGCCCCGACCAGCTGCTGCAGGATGCGCGCCGGCATGGCATCACGGTACTGCCGGTGGACGTGCGCCACAGCGACTGGGACTGCACGCTGGACTTCAGCAAAGGCGCGGCGGCAATCCGTCTCGGCCTGCGCCTGGTCGATGGCTGCAGCGAACCGGCCGCGCAGGCCATCATGCGCGAACGCGCGCGGCGCCCGTTCGACGACGTCGGCGATCTGTGCCAGCGCACCGCGCTGGACCGGCGCCAGCAGGGCCTGCTCGCCGACGCCGGCGCCCTTCGCGGCCTCAGCGGCCATCGCCACCGTGCGCGCTGGGATATCTCCGGCGTGGAGAACCGCCTGCCGTTGTTCGACCAGGCCCGCGCCACTGCCGAAGCACGCGTGGCCCTGCCCCTGCCCAGCGCCTGGGAAGACATGCAGGCCGACTACCGCAGCACCGGTACCACCTTGGGCCGCCATCCGATGTCGTTCCTGCGCGCGCAGCTGCGAGCCCGTGGCTGCCTGGATGCCGCGCAGCTGGCCAACCACGGCCATGGCCGGCGCGTGCGCATCGCCGGCCTGGTACGCATGCGCCAGCGCCCGCAGACCGCCAGCGGCGTCACCTTCCTTACCCTGGAAGATGAAACCGGCATGGTCAACGCCGTGGTCTGGCGACATCTGGCCGACCGCCAGCACCACATCCTGGTAGACACGCAGCTGATGCAGATCGACGGCCGACTGGAACGCGTGGATGGCGTGCAGCATGTGATCGTGCAGCGCATGCACTGCCTGGACGAACTGCTGCAGGGACTGCGCAGCCACAGCCGCGACTTCCATTGACGATACACATCGTCACACAACGAACTGGCCACGACCGACCGGATTCCGCTATCGTCGGCCACGTCCAAGGAAGGAATACACAATGGCGCGTGCCCTGACCCTGACCACCCTGGTGGTCGCCATACTTGCGTTGCTCGTGTCCGGCTGGACCGCCTGGAACCTGCATCGCAGCCAGTCACCGCAACGCGTGATCGAAGCGCGCGGCCTGATCATCCACGATGCCAGCGGCCAGCCGCGGGTGATCCTCGGTGCACCGGTCCCCGATCCCCTCAGCCAGGGCCGCCCGCAGGGGCCGCGTGCCACCGCCCTGTCCGGCCTGATCCTGCTCGGCCCCGATGGCTCCGAGCGCGGCGGCTACGGCACCAGCGACCGGGGTGGCGAAGCCCTGCTGACCCTGGACGATGCCACCGGCACCACCGAAGTCTTCAAAGTGGTCGCCAACCCGGACCGCGGCGCCAGCCTGATGGTCAAGCACCAGAACAACACCGGCGCCATGCTGAGTTCCTGGCAGGGCAAGCCGGAGCTGGTGTTCCTCGACGACAGCGGCCAGTCCTACTACGTGCGCCCCGGCGCCAGCGCCGCGCCCTGATCTGCTTTTGTAGAGTCGAGCCATGCTCGACTTCTTTTGGCAGAAGCAGTCGAGCATGGCTCGACT
>NZ_JBHZOP010000123.1:0-39302 GCF_042787595.1 Stenotrophomonas sp. YIM B13575
GGTCCGGTTGCGGGGGACGCCGTAAATACGTCCCTGTAGGCTTGGCCGCGGCATCCATGCCGCGGACACCCCCGCAACCGGACCCACCCCGCCTTCGACAGATCTCTGCAATCTGTTGGGATGGCATGACTTGCTCTTGGTGGGTGTCGACCTTGGTCGACACGGTAGATCCACGCCATGCGTGGATGCTCTTCAGTCAATTGTCAAAATGTTCGATTTCGATGGAGATTCATCCACGCATGGCGTGGATCTACCCGATCGCGGAGATCTGTCAGGGGTGGGGTGGTGTCGGATTGCGGGGTGTCAGCCGCATGGATGCGGCTGCCAAGCCTCCATGGACGGATTCACGGCGTCCCCGCAATCCGACACCACCCCGCCATCCCACGGAATGCCCGCTGTTGCTGTTGCCGTTGCTCCGGCCTCTGCAGGTGCCGGGCGCAGCCCGGCCAGAACCCTTACTCTGCCGGCTTGGCAGCCGCGCTCGCGGCGACGCTCGCTGCACGCCGTGACAGCACGGCTTCGCGATGGGCGATGTAGGCGTTGGCGGCGAGGATGATGCCGGCGCCAACGATCGTCCAGCGATCAACCGTCTCGGCGAACAGCAGCCAACCGCACAAGGTCACCAGCGGCAGCTGCAGGAAGCTGATCGGGGTCAGCGCCGAAACCTCGCCCAGACGCAATGCACGCGTCCACAGCAACTGGCCGATGGTGCCCAGCACGCCGGTGGCCAGCAGCCAGACCCAGGCGATACCGGCGGGCCAGACCCAGACGAACAATGCTGGAATCAGTGACAGCGGCACCCAGAACACGTAGGTGTAGAGCACCACGGTATCGGCGCTGTCGATGCGGGTGAGCTGCTTGATCTGGATCGCTACCAGCGAGCTGAGCACGGCGGCGGCCACGGCGATCAGGCTGCCGGACGTGAAACCGGCAGTGCCTGGCCGCACGATCACCAGCACGCCGACGAAACCGACCACCACCGCCGCCCAGCGCCGTACGCGGACCTTTTCGCCCAGCCACAGCACGGCGGCGATGGTGACGAACAACGGCGTGGAGTACGACAGCGAAACGGCCTGTGCCAGTGGCAGGTGGCCCAGCGCCCAGAACGCGCACAGCATCGACCCCAGGCCGATCGCGCTGCGCATGAAATAGCGCGGCAGCTGCTGGGTCTTCAACGGGGCATGGCCAGGGCGCAGCAGCATCGGCAGCAGCGCGAGCAGGCCGAAGGCATTGCGGAAGAACGCTACTTCCTGGGTCGGCACGTAGCGGGTGGCATAGCGGATCGCCACCGCCATCAGCCCGAACGCCATGGTGCTGCCGAGCATCAGCAGCGCCGCCCGCAACGGGGTGGCGCTGACGGGTAGGGCGGGCGTGCTCACCACTGTGCGCCGAGCAGGCGGGGCTCCGGTTCGATCGGCACGCCGAACTTCTCCAGCACCGAGGCGGAGATCCGCCGTGCCAGCGCCAGCAGCTCAGTGCCGGTGGCGTTGCCGTAGTTGACCAGTACCAGCGCATGGCTGGGCGCAACGCCGGCATCACCCTCGCGGTAGCCTTTCCAGCCACAGGATTCGATCATCCAGGCGGCCGAGACCTTGCGCCGGTCGTCCCGGTCTGCCGGGAACACCGGCAGCTCGGGGAAGTGCTGCAGCAGCACCTCCACCTGTTCCAGCGGCAGCATCGGGTTCTTGAAGAAGCTGCCCGCGTTGCCCAGCACATCCGGGTCGGGCAGCTTGCGGCGACGGATCGCGATCACCGCATTGGCGACGTCCACCGCACTCGGCAGTTCCACGCCCTGTGCCTGCAGTTCTTCGCGGATGCCGGCGTAGCCCATGCGCAGGTCATGCAGCAGTGGCAGCTTCAGTTCAATGGCGGTGATCAGGTAGCGGTCCGGCTGCTGCTTGAACACGCTGTCGCGGTAGGCGAAGCCGCATTGTTCATTGTCCAGCCGTACCCAGGTCTTTTCCTGGCAGTCCCAGGCCTCCACGGTCTGGATGAACTCGCCGACCTGGGCACCATAGGCGCCGATGTTCTGGATCGGCGATGCACCGGCCGTGCCGGGAATCAGCGCCAGGTTTTCCAGCCCGGACAGGCCTTCCTGCAGCGACCACATCACCAGCCCGTGCCAGGACACGCCGGCTCCAGCGCGGATCACGGCGTGGTCGGCGCGATGTTCAAGGAAGGTGATTTCACGGTTGCCGAACACCAGCACGGTGCCGGGCAGGTCGTCGGCGATCAGCACGTTGCTGCCGCTGCCGAGCACCAGCAACGGGCCATCGGCCACGTCCGGCAGGGCCAGGACCTCCGGCAGCAGCGCGGCATCGTGCAGTTCCAGCAACTGCGCGGCGCTGGCCTGCACGTGGAAGGTGTTCAGTGCCTGCAGGGGTGCGTTGCGGGTGAGGGTCCAGCGCAGCGGGGCTGCAGTGTTGTTGGTGTCATCCATGGGGGTACTCACAGCGGTGCCACCGCGCCGCGGCTGGGCGCCTCGCGTCGGCGGCGGATCGCCTCCACACAATCGGCGACCAGCGCCGGGCCCTTGAAGATCAGGCCGCTGTAGCACTGCACCAGCGCTGCACCGGCGGCCATCTTGGCCACAGCGTCGGCACCGGACAGGATGCCGCCGACACCAACCAGCGGCACCGATTCGGGCAGGCGCGCGCGTAGGCGGCGCAGCACCAGGGTGGACTGCTCAAGCACCGGGGCACCGGAAAGGCCGCCGGCTTCATTGGCCAGCGGATCGCCGGCAACCCGGCTGTGGTCGATGGTGGTGTTGGTGGCGATCACGCCGTCCACCTGCAGTTCGCCCAGCACGCGCGCGGCGGCATCGATATCGCGCTCGCTGAGGTCCGGCGCCACCTTCACCAGCATCGGCACACGCCGGCCATGCTGCGCGGCCAGCGCTTCCTGGCGATCACGCAGCTGGCTGACCAGCTGCCGCAGCGCGGTCTCTTCCTGCAGCTCGCGCAGGCCAGCGGTGTTGGGCGAGGAGATGTTGACGGTGATGTAATCGGCCAGCGGGTACACCTTGTCCATGCAGGCGATGTAATCATCGGCGGCCTGTTCGTTGGGGGTGTCCTTGTTCTTGCCGATGTTGATGCCGAGCAGGCCGCGCCGGTTGCGCGCGCGTTCTACGTTGCGCACCAGCGCATCCACGCCCGCGTTGTTGAAGCCCATGCGGTTGATGATCGCATTGTGCGCCGGCAGCCGGAACAGGCGCGGCTTCGGGTTGCCGGCCTGCGGTCGCGGCGTGATCGTGCCGATCTCCACGAAGCCGAAGCCCAGCGCGAACAGTGCATCGATGTGCTCGCCATTCTTGTCCAGGCCAGCGGCAAGGCCGACCGGATTGGGGAACGTCAGCCCGAACACCGTGCTGGGCATCGGCGCGATGCGTGCGGCCACCAGCGGCGTGGTGCCGGTGCGATAGGCCATGTCCAAGGCGGACAGGCCCAGACCGTGGGCGCGTTCGGCATCGAGCGAGAACAGGAAGGGGCGGGCAAGCGAATACATGCGTAGGTTTCAGTCCAGCGTGCCGAGGAAGGCTCGGGTTCGATATTCAAAAGCGACCTGGCCGTCGACCGCGTGGGCGGCGAACAGGTCCTGCAGCGCAGCCAGCATCGGCGCGTGGCGCGGATGGCCGGGCTGCGGCGCGTAGGAAGAGGACAGCAGGCGCCCACGCAGGGCGTCCAGGTCCAGGTGCTGCACGTTCGGCAGCTGCACCATGCCGCGCAGGCCGGGGCCGAACCAGGCCTGCATGGTGGCGTCGTCCTGGTAGCGTTCGGCCACCGCGGTGTAGTCGGTGCCGTAGTCCAGCAGCAGTTGTTCGTAGCCGACCAGGAACGGGCTGGCATCGAGCAGGCGCGAGTTCCAGTAGATCAGTGCCAGGCCGCCTGGGCGCAGGATGCGCTGCCACTCGGCGCGCACGGCCACGGTGTCGAACCAGTGGAAGGCCTGCGCGGCACTGGCCAGGTCAACGCTGGCATCGGCCAGACCGGTGGCCTCGGCGCGGCCATCGACGGCGGAGAACTGCGGATACTGCGGCGCCAGCCATTGCTCGGCGGCGGCGCGCATCGCCGCGTTGGGTTCGACGGCGACCAGTGGATGGCCGGCGGCCAGGAACTGCCGGCTGGAGATGCCGGTGCCTGCGCCGATGTCGGCGACCAGCGCGTCGGTTGCCACGGCCATCGGGCCCTGCAGCCAGTCCATCAGCGCAGCTGGATAGTCGGGGCGGTAGCGGACGTAGTCCGCGACGCGGCTGCTGAAGCGTTCAGTGCTGTCCGGGGAGGTCATCGTGCTTTCACCAGCGCAGTCCAGGTTTGGCGTCGGCGCCGGCGGCCACCATCGCGAAGATCAGGATGGCCACGAGGCCCACCGCAGCGAGGATGTTGAGCCAGCCCATGATCAACCCAGCCAGGGCCATGCCATCGCCGTCCTGTTCGCCAGCGCGGCGGCGGATTTCGGCGCGGGCCAGGTGCCCGGTGATGATCGCAACGAGGGCGGCGACACCCGGCAGCACGGTCCAGCTGCAGATGCCCGCGATCAGACTGACCACGGCCAGGGCGTTGCTCTGTCGGGGTGGCACGCTCATCGAGTCCTCCGTGGCAGTGCCGACATGATAGTGCCTCTGCCCCGGCAATCCCATGGGCAGTGCCCTGTAGAGCCGGGCCCATGCTCGGCTTACGCTTCGGCTGGTACGGCATCGCCCGCGCTGCGCGCGCAAGCCGAGCGTGGGCTCGGCTCTACAGATTCAGCCCATCAGCACCTGGCCGCCATCGACGTTGAGCACGTGGCCGGTTATCCAGCGCGCCAGCGGTGAGCACAGGAACAACGCGGCATCGGCAATCTCGCGCGGTTGGCCGAAGCGGCCGAACGGAATCTTCGCCAGGGTGCCGTGGTACAGCGCCGGGTCTTCGACACGACGTCGATCCCAGAGACCATCGGCAAATTCGATCGAACCCGGTGCAATGGCGTTGACCCGGATCCGATCCGGGGCCAGTGCCAGCGCCTGCGAGGTGGTGTAGTGCGAGAGCGCGGCCTTGGCCGCCGCATACGGTGCACCGCCGGGACGCGGCTGCTGCGCGGCGATCGAGGACAGATTGAGGATGCAGGCGTCCGGCGAGGCGCGCAGCCACGGCAACGCAAGGCGCGATGCGCGCACGGCGGCCATCAGGTCGATCTGCAGGCTGGCGGCCCAGCCGTCTTCGTCATCGGCCATGCCGTAGCCGGTGGCGTTGTTGACCAGCACATCGATGCCGCCGAGCGTGTCGGCAGCGGCCTGCAGCCAGGCGTTGATCAGGGCAGGATCACCCAGATCGGCGGCGAGGGTGTGCAGCTGCGTGCCCTGTGCCTGCGCATCGGCCTGCAGGGCGTCGAGGCCGGCCTGGCCACGCGCGCAGACCGAAACCTGCGCACCGGCGCCGGCGAATGCCAGCGCCAGTTCGCGACCGATGCCCTTGCTGCCGCCGGCGATCAACACCCGGCGGCCGCTGAAATCGAGGGTCGGAGCCCCTGTGGGGATCCGACCCTGAGTGGTCGGTACGGCATGGGTCGGATCCCCGGAGGGGCTCTGACCCAGGTGCATGGCCGGACCGTTTGCCATCACAGGTCGAACTTGATGCCCTGTGCCAGCGGCAGCGAATCCGAATAGTTGATGGTGTTGGTCTGGCGGCGCATGTAGACCTTCCATGCATCCGAGCCAGATTCGCGACCACCGCCGGTGTCCTTCTCGCCACCGAAGGCGCCACCGATTTCCGCGCCCGAGGTACCGATGTTGACGTTGGCGATGCCGCAGTCCGAACCGGCCGCCGACAGGAAGCGCTCGGCGGTCTTCAGGTTGGTGGTGAAGATCGAAGACGACAGGCCCTGCGGCACGCCGTTCTGCATGTCGATGGCTTCGTCCAGCGTGCTGTACTTCATCACGTACAGGATCGGCGCGAAGGTCTCGTGCTGCACCACTTCATCGCTGTTCTTCAGGCCGGTGACGATGGCCGGCAGCACGAAGTTGCCGGGGCGGTCGATGCGCGTGCCGCCGGTTTCGATGGTGCCGCCGCTGGCCTTGGCCTTTTCGATCGAGGCCAGGAACTGCTGCACGGCGCCGTCGCTGTTGAGCGGGCCCATCAGGTTGGCCGGGTCGGTCGGATCACCGATCTTGCCTTCCACCTGCTTGTACGCCTTGACCAGCGTGGCCAGCACGTCGTCATGGATGGATTCGTGGACGATCAGGCGACGGGTGGTGGTGCAGCGCTGGCCGGCGGTGCCGACCGCACCGAACACGATGCCGGGGATCGCCAGCTTCAGATCGGCGGTTTCGTCGAGGATGATCGCGTTGTTGCCGCCCAGTTCCAGCAGGCAACGGCCGAGGCGATGCGCAACCTTCTCGGCGACCGTGCGGCCGACCTGGGTCGAACCGGTGAAGCTGATCAGCGGCACGCGCTTGTCGGCCACCATCTTTTCCGACAGCGCGGTGCCGGCGTCGTTGATCAGGAAGAACAGGTCCGGGAAACCGGCATCGCGCAGCGCTTCATTGCAGATGCGCATGGAGGCGATGGCGGTCAGCGGGGTCTTGTTGGACGGCTTCCACAGGCAGATATCGCCGCAGATCGTGGCCAGGAACGAGTTCCATGCCCACACCGCCACCGGGAAGTTGAACGCGCTGATGATGCCGACCAGGCCGAGCGGCTGGTACTGCTCGTACATGCGGTGGCCGGGGCGCTCGGAATGCATGGTGTAGCCGTACAGCATGCGGCTCTGGCCCACGGCGAAGTCGGCGATGTCGATCATCTCCTGCACTTCGCCATCGCCTTCCGGCTTGCTCTTGCCCATTTCCAGCGCAACCAGCGAACCGAGGGCGTCCTTGTGCTTGCGCAGCGCTTCGCCGCACAGGCGCACGGCTTCACCACGACGCGGGGCCGGGGTGGTGCGCCAGACCTTGAAGGCCTCCTGGGCACGCGCGATGACGGTTTCGTACTCAGCTTCGGTGGTGGCGCGGACCTGCGCGATCGGCTCGCCGGTGGTCGGGTTGATCGGGGTGATCAGCTCACCGCCGGTAGCGCTCGACCACTCCCCGTTGCCCAGGTAGGTGCCAGCGTTGATCGCGTCCAGACCAAGGGACTTGAGCAGCTCGGAAGACATGCAGACTCCTGTGTTTCGTTACGTTGTGTTTGGTGTCGTCGCGGGCAGGTGGGGGCGCGACGAACTGAGCCGCCGATGGTAACAGAGCGACCCGAACTGCCATGGTGCGCCGCGCCAGTGGCAGTGGCGTGGCAGATGAATGCTTGGAGGGCAGGGCGGCTTGCCTGTAAACTTGGCGGCTGCATGGCCCCGTAGCTCAGCTGGATAGAGCGTCCCCCTCCTAAGGGGAAGGTCGCCCGTTCGAATCGGGCCGGGGTCACCATCCACATCGGGCGCATCGACCCGCGCCCGCAAAACGCCGGCGCCATGGATCACGTCCTGCAGCCCGTCCAGCCTTCGCATTTCGCGGTCATCGCCGGCTGGCTCGACTCGCCTGCGGCGACCCTGCGCTGGGCCGGCCCCGGTGTGCCGTTTCCCTTGCCTGCCGATGCCTTCGCCGCCGCGTTGGCGTTGCCTGCGCGCCCGGGCTGGGCACTGCTGGATGGCGAAGGCACCTGCCTGGGCTTTGGCCAGTATTGGCAGACAGCATCTGGCAGCACGCATCTCGGGCGCATCATCGTGTCGCCACAGGCACGTGGCCGTGGCCTGGGCCGGATACTGATGACCGCACTGTGCGCCGAAGCCGTTCGCCACACCGATGCAGTGCAACTGACATTGAAGGTCTATCGGGACAATCCGACCGCCGTTGCGCTGTACCGCGACCTTGGCTTCGTGGACATCGAGGACGCATCCACGCCGGAATTGCTGTTCATGGCCTGCGGTACGGCCTGAGCCGGGGAAGAGGGCTCTACACTCCCGCTGCACAACCTGTGCACGCGCCGCTGCAAGCGGACTCGGCAGTCTGGGGCTGTCCCCCTCGGTTGCCTAGGAGCGCCCCCATGAATACCCCCGGCACCCCCAAGCCTTCCTGGCGCCAGCGCAACGTGCTGCTGACCGTTGCCGCAGTACTGCTGGTGATCGTGCTGATCCTGCTTTTCATCCCCTGGTAGCAGCACGGCCGCCGCCAGGCGCGGCGCGATTCCCCTTCCACTTCAATGCCGCCGGTAGCCCATGGCCCGGCGGTTTTTTCGTGTGCGCGCGCGCCGGTCGCCTCGCCCCGGCTCCGAAAATGCGTGACGAATTGCCGAAAAGGGCGGTCCGGCTGCCGGATCCGTGCACGAGCCCCCGGAGGCCGGTTGCTACAACTGTGCTCGTGGGGCCGGCGCCAGATTCTGCAAAATTAAATGTGACGTACATCACACAATTGTTTGCATTGTGTTATCCTCGTCACAGTTTTGCGCACCTGACCAACAGGGTCCAGGGATGGTTGTAGTCGCCACGGAACCGGCAGACACGCATTCGCACGCGTCTCCGGGTCCGGGAGAACCATCCCCGGCAACCCACTGAACAGCGGCTCCCTGCGGGGCCGATGACGGGGAAAAAACCAACATGTGGCAGTCGACGACGTCGCGCATCAGCGCGGGCGGTGAATCCGTTCATCCTGAAAAAAGTGCACACCCCGGCCGGGCCGGACGATGGCTGGCCGCTGGCCTGCTGTTGCTGCTCTGGGTGCTGCTGCCATCGTCGGCCTGGGCTGCGGCCTACGCGACCGGCGGCACCAGCCCGTACCGCAACACGGTGCTGTGGTTGACCTGGGGCGGCGGCTCGGCGCTGGGCACGCATGGGGTGACGCTGAACAATGGCGATACCTCGTCGATCTCCATGCCCGTTGCCTCCGGCATCGACCTCAACGTCAGCTGCAGCCTGGCAAACATCAGCGGTGGTGGCATCCTGCAGAGCTACCGTCCCGGCAACTTCAGCGGCGACAGCCTGGATGACCTGTACAACGTCGGTGGCGCTGGCGGTGCCAACCAGCTGATCGCGGGGATCTCGCGCAGCACCGGCACATCCTCTTTCGAAATCAACTGCGTCTCGACACTGGGCGGCGCGCCCTATCGTCTGCGCGGCGTGGTGATGGCCGACGCCGAGTCGATCAACAACAGCGGCGAGTTCGTCGAAGCCAGTGCACTGGGCACCTGGAACGTGGTGGAGATGCGCAAGAACCTTGGCGCAGGTGCCTACAACGTGACCAAGTCCAGCAGCGGCGGCAACAGCGTGATCCGCTTCGGGCCGGGCAACGACAACAACACCGCTGCGGTCACCTTCCTCAATTTCGACAATGCCGCGCATGCGCCGGGCAACCTCGCGGTGAACATGGGCTTCTCGATGCGCGGCGGCGGCACTACCGCCATCGCCATCGGCCTGCTGGTGCCCTACGCCGACTTCGGCGATGCACCGCAGAGCTATGGCGACGCCATGCACGTGGTGGACGATCTGCAGTTCCGCCCCGATGGCCTGCCGGTCAATGCCACCCCCACCAACATCAACACCGCCGGCTATACACCGGGTGGCCTGGCACCGCCGCTGACCGACTTCCTCGGCACCGTGGGCCCGGATACCGAGCAGAAGAGCAGCTACAGCGCCGATGCGAAGGGTGACGACAACTTCCCCGCGGGCAATCCCAACGAAGAAAACGCCTGGCCGGCGAGCTACGTGCTGACGGTGATGCAGGCCGGTACCCAGATCAGCCAACCGGTGGCGTGCGTGGGCAACGGCAGCGTGGCCGGCTGGATCGACTTCAACCGCAACGGCACCTTCGACCCGGGCGAGCGCAGCAACATCGCTGCCTGTAGTGGCGGCGGAGCCAATCTGAGCTGGACCGTCCCCGCGCAGGTAAGCGCCGGTACCAGTTACGTGCGCCTGCGCTATGCGACCAATGCGGCGCAGATCCAGCAACCGACCGGCGTGGCCGATGACGGTGAAGTGGAAGACCATCTGATCACCATCACCGCACCCGCGCTGAAGGTGGTGAAGGGCAACAATGCCACCGGCGGCATCTGGAACTACGGCCAGACCGGTACCCAGTACACGCTGACGATCAGCAACACCACCAGCGTGCCGACCGGCAATCCGCCGAACGTGCCGGCGGGTGTGATCACCGTGCGCGACCAGTTGCCGGCGGGTATCGTGCCGAACTGGACCGGTACCCTCAGCAGCGGCAGCTGGAGCTGTACGGCGAGCGGCCAGGCGGTGACCTGCACCAGCAGCCAGGTGCTGTCGGCAGCCGGCACCGCCGGTGACAGCAGCAGCTTCACCCTGCCAGTGACGGTGTCCGCATTGGCAAGCGGCCTGCTGCGCAACCACGCCAGCGTCGGTGGCGGCTACGATCCGTTCAATGGTGGCAATCCGCCTGCACCGGGCGAGGCGTGCACCGACGCCAACCACTGCACCCGCAGCGATGTGACCGTGCCGGTCACCCGGGTGAGCTACGCGAAACGCTCCAACACCACCGGTCCGGTGGCGGTGGGGGCGACGGTGAGCTACACGGTCGATGTCACCATTGCCGACGGCAACAGCCGCGATGTGGTGACCCTGACCGATACCCTTGGCACCGGCCTGGACTTCGCCAGCGTGACCAATGCCGGTGCCTTCACCTGCAATGCCGCCAATCCGCTGGTGTGCACGCTGCCAGCGGGCACCGTGCCGGGTACCTACAGCCTGACCTACGCGGCCACCGTCAACGCACAGGCCAGTGGCCAGGTGGTCAACACGGTGGTGGGTACCGGCACCGACATTCCCACCTGCAGCAGCAACTGCACCACCACCACGCCGGTGGCGGCGCCGCGCATTTCGGTATCCAAGGCCAGCGGTACGGCCGGCCCGGTCGCGGTGGGCGACAGCGTTGCCTACACGGTGAGCGTGGTCGTGGCCGATGCGCGCACCACCGCTGTGACCACGCTGACCGACACCCTGGGCACCGGCCTGGACTTCGGCAGCCTGACCAATGCCGGCGGCTTCAGCTGCGTGCCCGGCAATCCGCTGGTGTGCACGCTGCCAGCCGGCACCGTGCCAGGAACCTACGCGTTCTCGTATACCGGCATCGTCAATGCACAAGCTGTTGGCCAGGTGCGCAATGCCGTTGTGCCGAGCGGCCCCGACAATCCGTCGTGTGTCGGCAGCTGTGATACCACAACGCCACTGGCCAGCCCGCAGGTGAGCTACGCCAAGCAGGCGTCCACCGGTGGACCGGTGCGGGTGGGCGACAGCATCGGCTATACGCTCAGCGTGACCGTTGCGCGTTCGCGCACCACCGATGTGATCACCCTCACCGATACGCTGGGCAGCGGCCTGGATTTCAGCAGCGTGACCAGCGCCGGCATCTTCACCTGCAATGCCGCCAGTCCGTTGGTGTGCACGTTGCCCGCCGGGACCGTGCCGGGCACCTACAGCCTGAGCTACACCGCCACCGTGAATGCGCAGGCCAGTGGCACGGTACGCAATGCCGTGCTCGGCACCGGCACCGACACGCCTTCGTGCACGACCAACTGCGATACCACTACGCCGGTGGCGACGCCGGGCGTGAGCTATGCCAAGTCGGTGAACAGCGCCGGCCCCGTGTCGGTGGGTGACAGCCTGACCTACACCTTGACCACGGTGGTGACCAACTCGCGCACCACCGACGTGGTGACGTTGACCGATACGCTGGGCAGCGGCCTGGATTTCGGCAGCGTGACCAGCGCTGGTGCCTACACCTGCAATGCGGCCAACCCGCTGGTGTGCACATTGCCGGCGGGTACCGCACCGGGCAGCTACAGCCTGTCGTACACCGCCGTGGTCAACGCCCAGGCCACCGGCCAGGTGACCAATGCGGTGCTGGGCAGCGGCGGTGACAACCCGAACTGCACCGTCAACTGCGATACCACCACGCCGGTGGCAGGCAGCCAGATCGACTACCGCAAGACCTCGGCCGCCGCCGGCCCGGTCAAGGTGGGCGACAGCATCGCCTACACCCTGACCGCGGTGGTCAGCCGCTCGCGCACCACTGCTGTGTTCAGCCTGACCGACACCATGGGGCAGGGCCTGGACTTCGGTTCGGTCACCGCCACCACCGGCTTCACCTGCAACGCCGCCAATCCGTTGGTGTGCACGTTGCCGGCCGCCACCGCACCGGGTACCTACACGGTCAACTACACCGCGACGGTGAATGCGCAGGCCAAGGGCAGCGTCAGCAACGCCGTGCTTGGCAGTGGCACAGGAACCAACACCTGCACCACCGACTGCACCACCACCACCCCGGTGCTGGCGGCGACGGTCACCTACCGCAAGTCCTCCAGCACCGCATCGCCGGTCAACATCGGCGATGCGGTGGACTACAGCGTCGAGGTGGTGGTCGCCAACTCTCAGACCAGCGATGTGCTCACCCTGACCGATACCCTGGGCACAGGCCTGGACCTGCAGTCGGTGACCCAGCCGGGCGCTTTCACCTGCAACGCCAGCAATCCGCTGGTATGCACGCTGCCGGCGGGCACCGCACCGGGGACCTACACGCTGGGCTACCGCGCGCAGGTCAACGCGCAGGCCAGTGGCAGCGTCCGCAATGCGGTGCTGGGCAGTGGCGGCGACACCCCCACCTGCACCGGCACCTGCAGTACCGAACACGTGCTGGCCGAGCCGCGCGTGGTGCTGGAAAAGCTGTCCGGCCCGGCCAGTGGCAGTGAAGTGCGTCCGGGTGACCGCCTGCGCTATACCCTGCGGGCCACGGTCGAGCGCGCTTCGCTGCGGCAGCCGCTGCAGCTGCTGGATACGCCCGATGCCGGGCTGAGCGTGGACACGCTGCCGGCTGGCTGCGTGCAGCAGGGCACCGACATCGTCTGCACGCTGCCGACCGGTACGCCGGTGGGGCAGCATGAATTCGTCTACCAGGCCATCGTCAACCAGGAAGCGCGCACGGAAGTGCTCAACCGCCTGCGCGGCCAGTACCCGGATGGTTCGCCGCCGCCGGAGTGCACCACCTGCGAGACGCGGCACAAGGTGATCTCGGACTTCGCGCTGCGCATCACAAAGACCGCCAACCCGCGCCTGGTGAAGGTCGGCGACCTGGTGCGCTACCAGCTGGTGGTCGAGAACGTCGGCAGCAGTCATTGGCGCGACGGCGTGGTGGTCGATACACCGCCGCCGGGCTTCAGCTATGTGGATGGCTCGATGCGCGTGGCCGACGACGACGGCGCGTTCTCGCTGGGCGGCAGCCAGACTCCGCTGCGCATCGGCGCGGTCGACATTGCCGTGGGCCGCAGTGCCACCATCACCTACCTGTTGCGTGTGGGTGCGGGCGTGCGCGCCGGCAACCACATCAACCAGGCCGTGGCCACTGCCGACGACGGCGCCCCGCTGTCGAACGTGGCGACCGCTGAAGTGCGCATGGATGCCGATCCGCTGCTGGAAGACAGCCTGGTATTCGGCACCGTGTTCGATGATCGCGATGGCGACGGCTGGCAGGACAGTGCCGAACTGACGGGCGTGCGCGTGCAGGGTGGTTTCGCACCGGCTGCCTACGTGCCGGGTTCGACCACGTTGGATCGTGGCGATGGCCCGCAGCCGTTGGCCGATGCCAGCGCGCCGCTGCTGCATGGCGTGCAGGTGGGCGTGGTGCATGGGCTTGCGTCCACCTCGGACACGGTCGAGAGCCACCAGGTGGTGATCCGCCAGCGCCTGCGCGAACTGGCCTTCACCGATGATTTCGTGCTGGAAAGCGCACAGGGCCATCGCCTGCAGTTGGATGCGCAGGGCGTGGCAACCGTGCAGCGCAGTGGCGAGGCGGCGAAGGGCCTGACCGCGGCCGAGCCGATCGTGCATCGTGAGATCGCGCGGGTGGCCGAGGGCTATGAAGTGGCCTACGTGATCCGCAACCACGGCATCCAGGAGCAGGGCATTCCCGGCGTGCGCCTGGCCACGGTGGAGGGCCTGCTGATCGAAACCGATCCGTTCGGTCGTTATCACCTGGCCGATGTGCACGGTGGCGATGCGCGGTTGGGCCGCAACTTCATCGTCAAGCTGGATCCGGCCACGGTACCGGGTGGTTCCGAGCTGACCACCGAAAATCCGTTGCTGCGTCGGGTCACCCAGGGCGTGCCGACCCGCTTCAGCTTCGGCGTGCGCCTGCCTCCGTCGCCGCAGGCGGCCGCCGAGCGCGCCGAGCTGGCATTGGGGGAGGTGTTGTTCGCCCCGGGAAGCAGCGAACTGCGCGCCAGCTATCGCCCGGTGCTGGCGAAGATGGCCGAGGTGGTTGACCGTTACCAGGGCGGTGACGTGGTGATTGCCGCCAACGGCGAAAGCCAGGCATTGGCCTTCGCCCGTGCGGTGGCCGTGCGTGATGCGCTGCAGGCCGAAGTGGCTGAGGGTCCGCGCGCTGGCCTGACGGTGCAGTTGCGTACCGATGTGCGCGATCCGCACTCGCTGGTTGCTGGCGTTGATGCCGGTGGCGCGTTGCTCGGCAATGTGCTGTTCGACACCGACAAGGCGGTGATCCGCGAGGAATTCAAGCCGCTGCTGGCTGCGATCGCCGCGCGCCTGGAGCAGATGGGAGGCGGCCAGGTCAGCCTGGTCGGCCATACCGATGTACGTGGCAGCCATGTCTACAACCAGGCGTTGGGCCTGCGCCGTGCCAATGCCGTGTTCGAAGCGCTGCGCGTGCAGCTCAGCCCCGCCGTGCAGCAGCGTCTGCGCGTGCGCAACGAGGAGACCGCCGCCACCCGCGCGGCGGCCCGCCAACAGGAGGCCCGCCGATGAGCGCCCATCACTCTGTCGTCCGGCGTCCCGCCCGCCTGCACCGCGCTGCGTTGTACCAGGCGCTGCTGTTGGGCCTGGCAGCAACCGCGCAGGCGGCGCCACCGCCGGCCAACGCCGCGTCCAGCGACGCCGCGCCGATCCACTGCGAGAGCAACCAGTGCAGCGCCGACGGCGACCTGCTGTTCACCCTGCGCTCGCGCAGCTTCGATGAGCCGGTGACCGAAGGTACGTCGACGCGTTCGTCGTCGCAGGTACTGCAGCCGGACCGCCGCGTCAGCGTCGCGCTGGACGAGCCGGGCAAGGCAACCGTGCGCGGTGAGTTCATGATCCGCCTGCCGGAAGGCGGCGCGATCTGGGCCACCGAAGACCCTGCGATGGGCCAGCCCGAGCTGTCGATCTCGGCGCCGGGCCTGGTGGCCTTCGACCAGGGCCGCATCGTGCGGCCGGTCGAATTCTTCGTGCGTGGCAACTACACCGCGTTCATCAAACGCCTGGAAGTGAGCATCTACCGCGGCAGCGACAGCGACCGGGTCGCGCCCCTGGCGACCTTTGAACTGCCCGTGGCTGCGGTCGGGCAGGGCAGTTGGGGCGGTACGCTGCCGGCGTCCACGCCGCTGCGTCGTGGCGATCGCCTGGTCTATGTGCTGCGCGCGTACGATGCCGAAGGCAATGTCGATGAGACCTCGGCGCAGTCCATGCAGCTGGTGACGCTGGCCGAAGTGGAGCGTGGCAACCAGCAGCTGCGTGACGCCCTGGAAGATCGCCGCGGTACTTCCGTGGATGCCAACCAGGCCGCTTCGTTGTCGCTGCTGGAGCAGGTGTTCGACAGCAACGGCCTGCGTCAGCAGAACATCCCGGTGTACGGGTCGCGCGTGCGCCTGCGGGGTCGTGACCTGCCGCTTGGCGCGGCACTGAAGATCAACGGCGAAAGCTATCCGCTGGACCAGGACCGCAAATTCGCCGCCGAATACCTGATGCCGATCGGTCATCACGCGTTCGATGTGCGGGTCGAGCGACCCGACGCCCCGGCGATCGCGCGTACGCTGGAGGTGGATGTCAGCGGCCGCTATCTGTTCGGTGTCGGCCTGGCCGATGTCACGGTGTACCAGAACAAGGCCAGTGGTGCGGGCCGCGATGTTGCCCGTGGCGAGCGCGATGACGACGTGCTCAGTGACGGGCGCCTGGCGTTCTATCTGAAGGCCAAGACGCGCGGCCGCTATCTCCTGACTGCACAGGCCGATACGCAGAACCGGCCGTTGGACGAACTGTTCACCGGCTTCACCACCGCCGATCCGCAGGACCTGTTCCGCAGCCTGGACCCGGACCTGTATTACCCCACCTATGGCGACGATTCGCTGACCCAGCGTGACGTCGACAGCATGGGCCGCTTCTACCTGCGCATGGACTGGGACAAGAACCAGGCACTGTGGGGCAACTACAACACCGGCCTGAGCGGTACCGAATACGCCCAGTACGTGCGTTCGCTGTACGGTGCGGCGCTGTCGTGGCGTTCGCGCGGCGCCAATGCCTGGGGCGATGCGCAGACCGAACTGCGCCTGTTCGGCTCGCAGGCCGAGACCGCGCCGGGCCACAGCGAGTTCATCGGCACCGGCGGCAGCCTGTACTACCTGCGCCACGCCAGCATCCTGCGCGGCTCGGACCAGGTGGTACTGGAGATCCGTGACCGCACCACCGGCCGTGTCGAGCAGCGGGTGTCGCTGGTGCGCGGTGCCGACTACGAGATCGACGCGCTGCAGGGCCGCATCCTGCTGACCCGGCCGCTGGCCCAGGTCAGCCGCGAGAACCTGCGCCGGATCAGCCGCGACGTGCCGCTGGACGGCTACGAGCAGCGCCTGATCGTCGATTACGAATGGGTACCGACCGGCTTCGACAATGACGACATCACCGCCGGCGTACGTGGCAAGCACTGGTTCGGTGATCACGTGGCGGTTGGCGCCACCTATGTGGACGAACAGCGCGCCGGGCAGGACTATTCGCTGCGCGGTGCGGACCTGACCCTGCAGGCTGGGCGTGGCACCTACCTGAAGGTCGAACACAGCCGCAGCGAGGCGACCAGTGCACCGGTGTTCTTCTCCGACAACGGTGGCCTGAGCTTCACCCGGCTCAACCCCGAGGGGCCGCGCGAAGGCGAGGCGACCGCAGTGGAGGCCCGGGTGAACCTGCGCGAGCTGGGCTGGACCCAGCGCGACTGGAGTGCCGGTGCCTGGTGGCGGCAGGTCGACGGTGGTTACTCGGTGGGCCGCTTCGACACCGGCCAGCGCGTGCGTGAGCAGGGCGCCGAGCTGCTGGGCTACGTGACCGACGATTTCAGCCTGTACGCGCGTTACAGCGAAGCACGGCGCGGCAATGAATCGTTGATCCAGGCCCAGGCCACTGCCGAATGGCGGATCGGCGACAACGACCGCGTGTCGGCCGAGCTGCGCCGGGTGCAGGAGGATCGCAGTATCGGCAGCAATGCCGGTGTGCTGGCGGCAGCGCGCTACACCCATCGCATCGGCACCGCGCTGGACCTCTACGGCGGTGGCCAGTTGACCGTCGATGACGATCATGGCCGTTACGCCGACAATGATGCGGTGGTCGCCGGTGGTACCTACACCTTCGCCAACCTGTCCACGATCGGCGCCGAGGTCAGTGATGGTGATCGTGGCAGTGCCGCGCAGGTCAACGCCGAGTACAAGCTGACCCCGCAGCACAGCTTCTATGGTGCGTTCACCCAGTCCACCGACCGCAGTGAGTACGACCCGCTGTTCAGTCCGAACGCGCAGGATGGCTGGACGCTGGGCCAGCGTTGGCGCCTGTCCGACCAGGTCAACGTGTTCAATGAGAGCCAGTTCCTGAAATCCGGCCAGGAATCGGGCCTGGCGAACACCTTCGGCATGGATTTCTATCCGGCAGTGGGCTGGAACGCGGGCTTCACCCTCAGCGATGGCAAGCTGCATGCGAGCAGTGGCCAGGTCGACCGCAAGGCCGTCAGCCTGTCCGGCGGCCGTACGTCGCCGGGTACCGAGTGGCAGAGCAAGCTGGAGTGGCGTCGTGACACCGGTGCGGAGCGGCGCACGCAGTGGGTCAGCACCAACCGTCTCAGCCATCGTCTCAATGACAGCTGGCGGATCGCCGCGCGGTTCAACTACGCCGATACCGACGATGCGATCAACCCGGTGGCCGGTGCGCGCTTCATCGAAGGCAATCTCGGCTTCGCTTACCGTCCCTGGGACAATGACCGCTGGGCACTGTTCGGCCGCTACAGTTATCTGTACGACCTGTCGACGATGGGCCAGGTCAACGGCGTGGACTACGATCAGCGCACCCAGGTGCTGTCGCTGGAAGGCGTGTACCGCATCGACCAGCGCTGGGAAGTGGCGGCCAAGCTGGCCCGCCGCGAAGGCGAGGTGCGCTATGGCCGCGGCACCGGCCCGTGGTTCGATTCAGCGACGAACTTCGGCGCCGCGCAGCTGCGCTATGACCTGTACTACCAATGGCATGGCCTGCTGGAATACCGCCTGCTGGACGTGCGTGACGGCGGTCGCCGGCAGGGTTGGCTGGCGGGTGTGGACCGTGATGTCGGCCGCAACTTCCGGGTCGGCGTGGGCTACAACTTCACCGACTTCAGTGACGACCTGACCAAGTTCGACTACACCCACCGCGGCTGGTACCTGAACCTGGTGGGCCGTTATTGAGGACCGGGCCACGCCAGGCCATGCCTGGCGGGCCGGAGACGGTCGCTGCGAGTAGTGCCAGGCCATGCCTGGCAAAAAAGCAACGCTCGCTACCCGGTAGTGCCAGGCCATGCCTGGCAGAACAGCGGGCCCTCACTCCTGCTTGAGCAGCTCCACCAGCTGTCGCAACCGATACGGCTTGGGCAGGAATTCCACCTGCTCGGGCAGCGGCGGCAACTGCGAGCGCGCGTAGCCGGAGGACAGGATCATCCGTGCCTGCGGCTGGTCCCGCGCCACATGCTCGCTCAGCTCGATGCCGGACATGCCGTTGGGCATGCTGATGTCACTGAACACTACATCGAAACGCGCGCCGCCCTGCAGCAGGGCGACCGCTTCCTGCGCATCCGCGGTGGTCGCCACGTCGATGCCGAAGTCGCGCAGGGCCAGCCCGATCATCTCGCGCAGATCGGTCTGGTCCTCCACCATCAATACGCGGATCGGATCATCGGTCATGTGCGGGGTCCTCGGTAGCAGGGAGCAGCAGGCTGACCGTGGTGCCGACACCGGGCGTGGTGGACACATCAACGAAACCGCCGCTCTGGGTGGTGAATCCGAACACCTGGCTCAGGCCCAGACCGCTGCCCTTGCCGATGTCCTTGGTGGTGAAGAAGGGTTCGGTCGCGCGCTCGGCGATGTCCGGGGCCATGCCATGGCCCTCATCGCAGACGCTCAACGTCACATAGGTCCGTTGCCGTGATGTTTCGGCGTCGGGGTCCATGCGGTGTTCCAGCGCGGTGGCGATCAGTACCCGACCGCCCCCCACCGTGGCGTCCGCAGCGTTGCCGACCAGATTGGCGAGCGCTGTCTGCAGCTGCACGGTGTCACTGAGTATCGCAGGCAGGCCGGCCGCCAGCGCGGTTTCCAGGGTGACGCCGGCAGGGCAGGTGGCCTGCAGGGCGGGCAGCCAGTCGTGGATACGCGCATTGATGTCCAGCGTTTCGCGGATCAGGGTCTGCCCGGTACTGAAGGCCAGCAGCTGCCGGGTCAACAGGGCACCCCGATCGCTGGCCGCCTGCGCGGTGGTGAGCAGGGCATTGGCACGCTCATCATCACCCATGCGTGCCGACAGCAGGTCCAGCGCATTGACGATGGTGGTCAGCAGGTTGTTGAACTCGTGGGCAAGGCCGCGGCTGAGCTGGCCGACCGTCTCGAACTGCTGGGTCTGGCGCAACGCCCGCTGCGCGTCGCGCAGGAGCCGTTGCGCCTGCCACTGCTCGGTGACGTCGCGGGTGATCTTGACGAAGCCCACCAGCTCGCCGTTCTCGAGCACCGACTCGATGACCACGCTGGCGCGGAACGGCGACCCGTCACGGCGCACCCGCCAACCTTCGGCGGCCTGGTGCCCGCTTTCCGCCGCCAGTCGCAGCAGCCGCTGCGGCTCGCCGGCATCGCGCTCGGCCGGCAGGTAGAAGCGCCCGAAGTGGGTGCCGATGACTTCTTCCGACCGATAGCCCTTGATGCGCTCGGCACCGGGATTCCAGCTGCAGACGATGCCGTCGGGATCGAGCAGGTACAGCGCATGATCGCGCACGCTGTCGATCAGCAATCGCAGCTGTCGGGAGGGGTCCGTCAACACGGACGGCGTCGAAGCGGCAGCGACCACGATGGAATGCGTATTACCTCTGTGAGGGACGAGAACGTAGGCAGTGGAGTGTGAAGAAGACGTGCACATAACGCCCGTGCCATTGGTCGTATGCGGCTGAATGCGACACGGAGTAACATCACCCCCCTTTTCCAATGTGGAACCGACCTGCATGCGTCCTGGTGCGACTACGCGTGACCGCTGGATCTGGATGACCTCGGCGGTGCTGGTGGCGGCTACTGCCGCGCTGGAACTGGTGGTGCCGCTGGGCTATGCCGTATGGCTGGCCTATTTCATGGCCATCGGCGTCACTGTGTTCCAGCGCAGCGCCCGGGTGCCGTTCGTGGTGGCCGTCTGCGCCTGCGTGCTGCTGGCGGTGGGCTACAACGTGGCGCCGGCCAGCACCAACTCGTCCTTCTCGTTCGTCAACCGGACCATCGGCGGCGCCGCTTTCCTGATGATCGCGCTCATCGCATCACGCGCCATCCAGGCGCGGCGCGAGGCGATGCGCGCGCTGTGGCTGCAGGAAGCGGAGAACGCAGTGGCGCTTGGCCTGCGCGGCGAGCTGGCGCCCGAGCAGATTGCCGAGGCGGCGGTGACGGCGCTGGCGACCCACCTGCGCGCGGATGTCGGAGCGCTCTATCGGCTGGAGGGAGGCCGCCTGCAGCTGACCGGGGGGCTGGCGTTGCCGACCGGCATCCCGGCCACGCTGGGCCTGCAGGAAGGGGTGGCAGGGCAGGTCGCCCGCGACCAGCTGGCGCGGCACCTGCAGGGCGGCGACGCGGCGACGCTGGAACTGCAGACGGGCCTGGGGCGCGTGCCTGTGCGCGAGCGCATCCTCGCCCCGGTCAGCAGTGACGGCGCTGTGGTCGGTGTGATCGAGCTCGGCCGCTCGCTGGTGGGCGATCAGCGCGCGCTGGACGACGAGCTGCTGGAGCGCTGCGCCGAAACGATCGGCATGGCACTGCGCACCTCGATGCTGCGTGGACAATTGATGGTGCTGCTGGAGGAGTCGCAGCGCCAGGGCGAAGAGCTGCAGGCACAGCAGGAAGAACTGCGGGTGGCCAACGAGGAGCTGGAAGAGCAGAGCCGCAGCCTGATGCAGTCGCAGAGTCATCTGGAACAGCAGCAGGCCGAGCTTGAGCAGAGCAATGTGCAGCTGGAAGAGCGCACCCACGAGCTGGAGGCGCAGAAGCAGGCGCTGCTGGTCGCGCAGGGCCAGCTGGTCCGCAACAGCAACGAACTGGCCGCCACCTCGCGCTACAAGTCCGAGTTCCTGGCCAACATGTCGCATGAACTGCGCACGCCGCTGAACAGTTCGCTGATCCTGGCCAAGCTGCTGGCCGACAACAAGGACGGCACGCTCAGCGACGAGCAGGTCAAGTACGCCCGCGCCATCCTGTCGTCCAACAACGACCTGCTGGCGCTGATCAACGACATCCTCGATCTGTCGCGCATCGAAGCGGGGCATGTTGAACTGGCCGACGAAGTGATCGTGGTCGACAGCGTGCTGCAGCGGCTGCGCGAAACCTTCGAGCCGATGGCGCGGCAGAAGGGCCTGGCGCTGCAGATCGAAGCCGATGGCCTGGCCCCCAGCCAGCTGGTGGCCGACAACCAGCGCCTGCAGCAGATCCTGAAGAACCTGCTGGCCAATGCACTGAAGTTCACCGAGCACGGCAAGGTCAGCCTGCAGGTGCGCAACGGCGGCAATGGCCGGATCCGCTTCGAGGTCTCCGACAGCGGTATCGGCATCGCACGCGACCAGCTGCAGCTGATCTTCGAGGCCTTCCGCCAGGCCGATGGCAGCACCCGCCGCCGTTACGGTGGCACCGGCCTGGGCCTGTCGATCTCGCGCGACCTTGCGGTACGCATGGGGGGTGATATCCAGGTGGACAGCGAGCCAGGCCGTGGCAGCTGCTTCATTCTCGAGCTGCCCCTGCAGGGCGCACCGATGGCGGAGGCCGGCGGAGACACCGCAGTCGCCGCGCCCGTACAGCAGGCCCCCGCCGCGACAGCGGCCCCTGCGCCTGTTGCCCAGCGGCCCAGTGCCGCGCCGGCCGCCCCGGTGGCCGATGACCGTGGCCGGCGTCGCCACGCCGGGCGACTGATCCTGGCCGTGGAAGATGATGCGGTCTTCGCCGAAGCCCTGGTGACGCTGGCGCACGAGCTCGATTTCGACTGCGTGGTAGCCACGACCGCCGAAGAAGCGCTGGCGCTGGCGGCGGACCTGCGTCCGAACGGCATCCTGCTGGACATCGGCCTGCCCGACGTGTCCGGCCTGACCGTGCTCGAACGGCTCAAGCGCAACCCCGACACCCGGCACATTCCAGTGCACGTGGTCTCCGGCATGGACCGCAGCCAGGTGGCACGCGAGCTGGGCGCGATCGGTTTCGCGATCAAGCCGACCACGCGCGAACGGTTGGTGGCGGCCATCGAGCAGCTTGAACAGACCAGCCAGCGCGACGTACGGCGCCTGCTGATCGTGGAGGACGACAACGATCTGCGCCGCAACCTGGAACTGCTGCTGGGCCGCGATCAGCTGCAGATCGCCGCAGTCGGTACGCTTGCCGCGGCGGTGGAACAGCTGAGCACGGTCACCTTCGACTGCATGGTGATGGACCTGTCGCTGCCCGACGGCAGTGGCTATGACCTGCTTGAGCATATGGCCGGCAACGATGACGTCGGCTTCCCGCCGGTCATCGTCTACACCGGGCGCGCCCTCAGCCGCGAGGAAGAACAGCGCCTGCGCCGCTACTCCAAGAGCATCATCATCAAGGGCGCGCGTTCGCCCGAGCGCCTGCTCGACGAGGTGACACTGTTCCTGCACAGCGTGGAGGCCAACCTGCCCAGCGACCAGCAGCGCCTGCTGCGCGAAGCGCGCCGCCGCGACACCGTGCTCGACGGACGCACCGTGCTGCTGGCCGAGGACGATGTGCGCAACATCTTCGCGTTGTCCAGCGTGCTGGAGCCGCTGGGGGTGACGCTGGAGATCGCCCGCAACGGCCAGGAGGCCGTTGATCGGCTGGCCCAGCGCGAGGTGGACCTGGTGTTGATGGACATCATGATGCCGGAGAAGGATGGCCTGCAGGCGATGCGCGAGATCCGCGCGCAGCGCCACCTGCAGGACCTGCCGATCATCGCGCTGACCGCAAAGGCGATGCCTGATGACCGCGAGCGCTGCCTGCAGGCCGGTGCCAACGACTACATCGCCAAGCCCATCGACGTGGACAAGCTGGTATCGCTGTGCCGGGTCTGGTGCTCGCGGCAATGAACGAGCAGGCGCTGTTCGACCTGGAGCTGAAGGTCCTGCTGGAAGCGCTGTACCAGCGCTACCACTACGACTTCCGCAGTTATGCGGTGTCCTCGCTGCGCCGTCGCGTCAGCCAGGCCATGCAGCGCTATGAGTGCGAGCGCCTGTCGGATCTGCAGCATCGGCTGCTGCACGAGCCGGAGCTGTTCGCCCAGGCCATGCAGTTCTTCACCGTGCAGGTCTCGGAGATGTTCCGTGACCCGGAATATTTCCGGCAGATGCGCGAACAGGTGGTGCCGGTGCTGCGCACCTACCCCTCGGTGAAACTGTGGGTGGCTGGCTGCAGTACCGGCGAGGAAGTGTGGTCGCTGGCAATCCTGCTGCATGAAGAAGGCCTGCTTGAGCGCAGCATCGTCTACGCCACCGATATCAACCCTGCGGCATTGGCCACGGCCGAGGCCGGCGCCTACGGCATCGACCGCCTGGCGCAGTTCAGCCGGAACTACCTTGCCGCCGGCGGCACCGCGTCACTGTCGGACTATTACACCACTGCCTACGACGGCGCGGTCTTCGACCGCCAGCTGCGCCGCAACGTGGTGTTCGCCGACCACAGCCTGGCCACCGACACGGTGTTTTCGGAAGTGCACCTGGTGTCCTGCCGCAATGTGCTGATCTATTTCAACCGCGACCTGCAGGATCGGGCGGTGGGCCTGTTCCGCGAGGCCCTGGTGCACCGTGGCTTCCTCGGCCTGGGCAGCAAGGAGTCGCTGCAGTTCGGTCGTCATCACGATGCGTTCGAAGCCTGTTCGCGGGAGCACCGCCTGTACCGGAAGGTGGCCTGATGGTGCCGGTCCCGCGCCCTGCAGTGGTGGTGATCGGCGCGTCGGCCGGTGGCGTGGCCGCCCTGCAGATCGTGCTTGGCGCGTTGCCGGCCAGCCTGCCGGTGCCGGTACTGGTAGTGCTGCACCTGCCGCGCGACCGTTCCAGCCGCATCGCCGATGTGCTGGCGCCGTACTGCACGTTGACCCTGCGCGAAGCAGAGGACAAGCAGCCGCTGCAGGCGGGAACGGTAACGTTCGCGCCGCCGGACTACCACCTGCTGGTGGAGGACGCGCAGGCCATCGCCCTGTCGATGGACGAACCGGTGCTGTTCTCGCGGCCGGCCATCGATCCGCTGTTCGAATCGGCCGCCGTCGTGTTCGGCACGCGCGTGCTGGCGATCCTGCTGACCGGTGCCAGCAGCGATGGCACTGATGGCGTGGCTGCAGTGCGCGCCGCGGGTGGCCAGGCCTGGCTGCAATGCCCCGAGGAGGCCGAGGCATCGCTGATGCCGGCCTCCGCCCTGCAGCACGCCGGCGCCGACGCCGTGCTGTCCCTTGAACTGATGTGTCGTCGCCTGAAGGAGTTGTTTGCATGAACCTGTTGCCACCGGACCCTGCCCAGTCGCAGGCCCCGGTCAACCTGCTGATCGTCGACGACGTGCCGCAGAACCTGGTGGCGATGGAGGCGCTGCTGCGCCGCGAGGGCGTCAACCTGCTGCTGGCCGATTCCGGTGCGCAGGCGCTGGAACTGCTGCTGGAGCACGAGGTGGCGCTGGCGCTGCTGGACGTGCACATGCCGGAGATCGACGGTTTCATGCTGGCCGAGCTGATGCGCGGCTCGCAGCGCAGCCGCGATGTACCGATCATCTTCCTGACCGCCTCGCCGGATGATCCGCTGCGGGTGTTCAAGGGCTACGAGACCGGCGCGGTGGATTTCCTGCACAAGCCGGTAGCACCGCAGGTGATCCTCAGCAAGGTCAACGTGTTCATCGAGCTCTACCAGCAGCGCCAGCTGCTGAAGGCACGCAACGAGGCGCTGGAGCGCGCGCTGAAGCTCAACGAGACCATGGCGGCGGTGCTGACCCACGATCTGCGCACGCCGTTGTCGGCGATCCTGCTGTGCGCCGACAAGCTGTCGCTGGAACTGCCGGCCGACAACACCGGTGCGCAGCAGACGCTGAGCTATCTGGAAGCCAGCACGCTGCGGATGGCGCGCATGGTCGAGCAGCTGCTGGACTTCTCGCGGATCCGCAGTGGTGGCCTGCGCCTGCAGAGCGGTGCCTGCGACCTGGCCGAGGTGACACGTGCGGTGCTGGTGGAAGCCGGTGCCGGTCATCGAACCGACCGCATCGCGCTGGATGTCCGGGGTGATTCGACCCTGCAGGGCGACATGGATCGCCTGGGCCAGATCATCGCCAACCTGGTCGGCAACGCACTCACCCATGGCGCCGACGCGGCGGTGCAGGTGCAGGTCGATGGCGGCGATGCTCGCGTGGTCGCGCTGCGCGTAAGCAATGCAGGCCATGTCGATGAGGCGTTGTTGCCACGATTGTTCGAACCCTTCAAGGCAAGCTTCCACCAGAGCAACGGGCTTGGGCTGGGCCTGTATATCGTTGACCAGTTCGTGCGTGCCCATGGCGGGCAGCTGAGCGCGCGCAACGACGCCGGGCAGGTGGTGTTCGAGGCGTTGCTGCCGCGTCGCAGCGATGGGCGCAGCGTGGTCGTTTCCTGAATTCTTCAGCTGACGCGTGAGCGTACTGAGACGAATTCGTCCGCAACTGCTACCGTGGCACCACTCTTGCAAAGGAAGCTCCATGCCACTGCGTGCCATCGCCTATGTCAGCCAGGCCAAACCGGATCTGTCCGCCAAGCGTCTGCAGACCCTGGTCGAGGATGCGGCGCGCTTCAACAAGATGGCCGGGGTGACCGGGGTGCTGCTGCATGACGGCGAGCGCTTCCTGCAGTACATCGAAGGACCGCCCGATGGCATCGATTCGGTGTATGAGCGCATCCTGCAGGCTGGCAGCCATGTCGACATCGTCGAGCTCGCGCGCGGCCGGGTTGGCCAGCGCCAGTTTCCGTACTGGGGGATGCGCGCGTTGCCGGTCGACGCTGCGCTGCTGCGCCAGCTTTCGGCAGGCGACTGGTCAGGATTCGCGCGCACGGCGCGTGGCGACAGTGGGTTGCCGACTGCGGTGGACCTGTTGACCGAAGTCGTGCGGCCGGCCCTCAGCGCCGGCTGACCGCTAACGCTGCGGTGCGCAGTACGCCGCGTGCAATGCCTGCAGCACCCCCAGCGCCGGACCGTCCAGCAGCCGATAGTGCAGTGTCTGTGCCTGTCGTCGCGTTGCCACCACATCCAGAGTGCGCAGCACGGCCAGATGCTGTGACAGCGCCGATGCGCTCAGCCCAGTGACGGTCAGCAGTTCCTGCACCGGTGCTTCGCCTTCCACCAGACGACACAACACCCGCAGTCGCGCCGGGTGGGCCAGCGATTTCAGCAGGGCGGCCGCCTGCGCGGCGTGCGCGGCCATCGCGGCGCTGTCCGTGGTGATGCTGGGCATGGCTTGACCGGGTAGTTCAGGAAAGTCTAATTTAGAGAAATCTAAATTGAAGGGCAAGCCGATGCGCACGATGCAGAGGGGCAGGGCATGAACCTGCCATGGGCGGCAATTGCCGGCGGCGGCCTGATCGGTGCGTCGGCGGTGCTGCTGCTGGCCACGCTCGGTCGGGTGGCGGGCATCAGCGGCATCACCGCCGGCGCCGTGGCCGCACCACGTGGTGATCGCGGCTGGCGCTGGGCGTTCCTGCTCGGACTGATGGTGGCGGCTGCGGCGGTGCTGAGCTGGCAGGCGGGCGCGGGGCAGCCTGCGCGCGCGTTGTTGCGTGACGCACTGCCGGCCTGGCAAGTGATCGGTGCCGGTTTGCTGGTCGGCTTCGGTACGCGGCTGGGCAATGGTTGCACCAGCGGCCACGGTGTCTGTGGCCTTGCCCGGGGTTCACGACGATCGCTGGTGGCGGTGCTGGTGTTCATGGCCTGCGCAATGCTCACCACGTTCCTGGTGCGCCACGGCGGAGGCCTGGCATGAGCCGCAGCTTGTGGGCCGCCTGTACTGCTGGTGGCCTGTTCGGTGCCGGCCTCGCGCTGGCCGGCATGACCGACCCGCGTCGCGTACTGGGCTTCCTCGATGTGGCTGGCGACTTCGATCCCACGCTTGCCTGGGTGCTGGCGTCGGCGCTGCTGGTCAGCGCACTGGGCCAGTTCTGGCTGCGGCGGCGGCAACGTCCATGCTGCGCCGAGCGCTTCCAGCTGCCGACGGCGCAGGCGGTCGACGGGCGGTTGCTGCTGGGCGCGGCAGTGTTCGGTATCGGCTGGGGCTGGGTCGGCTACTGCCCTGGGCCGGCGCTCGCCGCGTTCGCGGTGGGGGCGCGCGAAGCCCTGTGGTTCGTGCCCGCGATGGCAGCCGGTTTCTGGCTGCATGACCGCTGGCTGCGCTGAGGTTTCACGTTTGCCTCACCGGTGCGGGGTTCAGATCACTTTTCCCGGGGAACGGAGCACGACATGGCACGGATGAAATGGAAGGGCAGCGCGTTGTTGATGGCGGCACTGGCGACGGCGGCGCTGCCGGCGCTGGCATGCACACGCGCGGTGTATCTGGGCGACAACGGCGATGTCATCACCGCCCGCTCGATGGACTGGAAAGTGGACGTCGCCACCAATCTCTACGTATTGCCGCGTGGCATCGCGCGCACCGGAAAGGCCGGGCCGGGGTCGATCGCCTGGACTGCGCGCTACGGCAGCGTGGTGGCCACCGGCTATGACATCTCCACCACCGACGGCATGAACGAGAAGGGCCTGGTCGCCAACCTGCTGTGGCTGGTCGAGTCCGAGTATCCGGCCCAGCGCAGCGGCAAGCCTGGCCTGTCGATCTCGTTGTGGGCGCAGTACGTGCTGGATAATTTCGCGACGGTGGAGGAGGCCGTGACCGCCCTGCAGCGCGAGCCGTATTCGATCGTCACCGACAAGGTGCCGGGCGAGGACCGCCAGGCGACGCTGCACCTGTCGCTGTCCGACGCCACGGGTGACAGCGCGATCGTTGAATACATCGGCGGGCGCCAGGTGATCCACCATGATCGCCGCTACCAGGTGATGACCAATTCGCCGGTCTTCGACCAGCAGCTGGCGTTGAACAGCTACTGGCAGCAGATCGGTGGAACGGTGATGCTGCCAGGCACCAACCGTTCGGCCGACCGCTTCGCGCGCGCCTCGTTCTATATCAATGCGATTCCGAAAGCGGAAGATCCGGTGGAGGCGCTGGCCAGTGTGTTCAGCGTGATCCGCAACGTGTCGGTGCCGTTCGGCATCACCACACCGGGCGAGCCCAACATTTCGTCCACCCGCTGGCGCACGGTCGCCGACCACAAGCGGCGCCTGTACTTCTTCGAGTCGGCACTGACACCGAACACCTTCTGGGTCGATCTGAACAAGGTCGATTTCGGCGGCAAGGTGCTCAAGCTCGATCTCGGCCGCGACCAGCGCAATACGTTTGCCGGCGATGCACTGGGCCATTTCGTGCCCAGCGCACCGTTCACCTTCCTTGGCGTCGACGGCTAGTTCGATGCCTGGCTTGAGGCCGGGTACACCGCCTGGATCGTGCAGGCGCCGCGGCGCGTGTAGCGGGGCAGCGGCGCCACCGCGTCGCTGCGCTCGTCGAAGCTGGCGAAGTCGGCCGTGACCACGCGGTCGCCGGGGTTGCCGCAGATCAGGCCGTTCTGCATGCCGGACTGGAAGCTCAATTCCGGTGCGCGGTCGAGCTGGAGGCAGTGACTGCCCAGTTCGACACGGTAAAAGCGATGGCCGCCGCTGCGCAGCGGGTTGGTTTCCACCAGCATGCCCTGCGTGTCGGACGACCAGCCGCGCACGTTGCGGGTGGCGAAGCAGTACGAGGCCGAGCCGCCGAAGCCGCGGCGCACGTCCCTGCGTTCGCTGATGGTCAGCGCCGGCAAGGTGGACATGCGCAGGCGGTCGCTGTCGCGCGCAACGCTGGCGTAGTCGCGGTTCTGCACCGGAGTGACAGCGCTGACGGCACAGCTGCGACCGTCGACCACGACGCGCTCGCTGGGACGACCGCAGGCCCAGCCGGCAGGTGCTTCCAGCTTCAGCGTGGTGGCCGCGCGGACGCCGGGGCAATCTTCGGCGAAGTCGATGCGATAGGCCTGGCCGGAGGCGGCACGCAGCGCGATCGAGCGTGGTGATGCCTGCTCCACTTCCTGGACGCCGGTAGCGTCCATGCAGTGCGGGGCCGGTGGCGTGCGTTCCTGTGCGGAGGCGCTGGTGGCAAGTGCCAGACTGAGGCTGGCGGCCAGCATCAGGGATACGTGCTGTTGGGTCATGACCTGCACTCCATGCGTGGGTGACGGGCCGACTATAGCAGCGGTTTGCACGGCCCGTGTTACACGCGCACACTGGCCCGATGGGCGCCATTTTCCACCTGCGGCACTACGGCCAGGCCACCGGCCTGGATCGCCACGACTACGCGCAGTGGGTGTTGCCCCTGCAGGGTGAGCTGCAGTTCGAGATGGAGGGCAGGGGCGGCCGTCTTGACCTGTTGCAGGGTGCCTTCGTGGCTGCCGGCGAGGCGCACGACCAGCTGGCCGATGGCCCCAACGGTTTCGTGATTGTCGACTGCGGGCCGGGCGTGCTTGATGACGCAACCCAGGAGCACCTGTGCCGGCAACGCTGGCTGCACCTGCCGTTGTCGCTGCGGCAGCGGCTTGCCCGGGTGCAGGCAGGGCAGGCGGTGCCGGCGCTGTTGCCGGACCTGCTGCACATGTTCGCCCCGGCCGGCAGCGGCGCACGCCTGCAGGGCCTGTGCGCCGCCGTCGAGGCGATGCCGGGGCAGGCGTGGTCGGTCGCGCGCATGGCCACCTTCGTCGGCATCAGCGAAAGCCGTCTGCATGCCGTGCTCCGGCGTGAGTTCGGGCTCAGCCCGCAGGCCTGGCTCAGTGCCAGCCGCCTGCGTTGGGCCAAGCACCAGTTGCGGGTGAGCCCGGCATCGATCAGCGATATCGCACTTGCCGCAGGGTATTCCGAGCAGAGTGCACTGACTCGTGCGTTGCGCCGCGAATGTGGGCAGACGCCGGCAGCATGGCGGCGGGCGGGCGGCCAGTAGCCTCGGTCAATACGGCGAACCCTCTGCCGCCTACACTTCGCGGCCTGTGCTCTCCCACCAAGAACCTGCAATGCGCAACAACCCGATTGCTCTGGGCATCGTCAATGGCATCGCTGCCGGAGCGCTGTGGGGCGTGGTCTTCCTCGCCCCCGCCGTGCTGGACACCTTCAATGCACTGCAGCTTTCCGCCGGCCGCTATCTGGTCTATGGCCTGATCGCGGTGGCCCTGCTGCTGCCGCGCTGGAAGCGCTTGGCGCCGAAGCTCGGTCGCGACGAATGGATCGGCCTGTTGTGGCTGAGCCTGGCCGGCAACCTGGTGTACTTCCTGCTGTTGGCCACGGCCGTGCAGTGGGCCGGTGGCGCCGCTGCTTCGCTGATTGTCGGCCTGATTCCGGTCGTGGTTACCCTGGTGGGCGTACGCGAGCAGGGCGCGGTGCCGTTGAAGCCGCTGCTGCCGGCGCTGGGCCTGTGCATGCTCGGGGTGGCGATGGTCGGCTGGGAAGCGCTGATGTCCGAACACCTGGGCACTCCCTGGCGGCAGCGCCTGATCGGCCTGCTGTGCGCGTTCGGTGCGTTGTTCTCGTGGGCGCTGTACTCGATCGGCAACAGCCGCTGGTTGGCGCGACGGCCTGATCTCTCCAGCCACGACTGGTCGCTGCTGACCGGCGTCACCACCGGCGGCTTGTCACTGCTGCTGGTGCCGATGGCGTTCATCGGACACGGCGGGTCTCATACGGCCGCGCAGTGGAGTGGGTTCTGGACCATCAGCGCGGGCGTTGCGGTGGTCGCTTCGATTCTCGGCAATGCGTTCTGGAACCGGGCCAGTCGCCTGCTGCCGCTGACCCTCACCGGCCAGATGATCGTGTTCGAAACCCTGTTCGCGCTGCTGTATGCCTTCGCCTGGCAGCGACGTTGGCCAAGCCTGCTGGAACTGCTGGCGATCGTGCTGCTGGTCGGCGGCGTGCTGTTGTGCGCGCATGCGCACCGCACGCCACGCGCGATCACCGAACATGTCGGCTGAATCGGCGCATTGAAGCCGACGATCACCGGTTTGTCTCAATTGCAACCAAATAGCGGCACGTTGGCCGATGATCGCCGCAAGGAAATATTGCGGCGCAACACTTGACAGCGGCCATCGTGCCGGTGTTTTCTGTACGCCATGGTCCTCGATGCCGCCAACGCCCGTCTGATCGCCCCCGCTACCGCGGGCCGTTCGACTGCGCCGGTCGCCATCACCACCACCATTACCACCATCACCGTCACCACTGCCCTGGTGCGGCCCGTCGTCTTCGTGTAACTCCCGAAAACAACGGCCCCGCACCATCCAGGTGACGGGGAAACTCGACCACCTGCATGCGACGGGGCCTCCAACCGAGGTCTGCATGTCTTCCATCGCCCCCGCCCATCCGCCCGCTGCGTCCGCTCTGGCCGCGCCGTCCGCTGTCGTGCACAAGTTCGGCGGCACCTCGGTGGCCGATGCCGAGCGCTATCGCCATGTTGCCGGCCTGCTGCTGGCCCGCCCCGAGTCATTGCAGGTCAGCGTGGTTTCGGCCATGAAAGGGGTTACCGACGCGCTGATCGAGCTGGCGCACCTGGCAGCCCAGGGCGATGCCGGCTGGCAGGAAGCCTGGCATGCACTGCGCGCGCGCCATCGCGGTGCCGCGGTAGCGCTGCTCGGCGAACAGGTGGGCGACACCGTGGAGTGGATCGATGCACGCTTCGACCAGCTGGCCGAGGTGCTGGCCGCCCTGGCGGTGATCGGCGAGCTGCCACGCGAAGTGCTCGACCGCGTGCAGGGCCTGGGCGAAGTGTTCTCCGCGCAGTTGCTCGGCACTCATCTGCGTGCGCTGGGTGAGGACTGCGCGGTGCTGGATGCACGCGATGTGCTGGTGGTCGGCCATGGCGAACTGGGCGTGGATGTCGACTGGGATGCCAGTGCCGGCCGCCTGGCCGCATGGCGGCTGCAGCACCCGCAACTACGCGTGGTCGCCACCGGTTTCGTCGCCCGCGACCGCCATGATCGTGTCACCACGCTGGGCCGCAACGGCAGCGACTATTCCGGTGCGATCTTCGCCGCATTGTTCAACGCCGATGAACTGCATATCTGGACCGACGTCGACGGCGTGCTGTCGGCCGACCCGCGGCTGGTGCCGGAGGCCGTGCAGCTGCACGCGCTGAGCTACGACGAGGCCTGCGAGCTGGCCTACTTCGGGGCCAAGGTGGTGCATCCGCAGACCATGTCGCCGGCAATCCGGCTGGGCCTGCCGATCTTCATCCGCAATACGTTCCACCCCGGCCATCCGGGTACCCGCATCAGCGCCGAGCGCTCGCCACGTGGCCCGGTGAAAGGACTGACGCTGAGCGCGGATCTGGCCCTGCTGAATCTGGAAGGCACCGGTCTGATCGGCGTGCCGGGTACCGCCGAACGCGTGTTCGCCGCGCTGCGCCAGGCGCAGGTCTCGGTGGTGATGATCTCGCAGGGGTCTTCCGAACATTCGATCTGCTGTGTGGTCCGTGCGGGTGAAGCGGCGCGCGGTCGCGATGCCGTGGTGCAGGCGTTCTCGCACGAACTGGCTGCCGGCCAGGTGCAGCGCGTGCAGGTCAGCGACGGCGTCAGCGTGCTGGCTGCGGTCGGCGATGGCATGGCAGGCCAGCCGGGCGTGGCCGCACGGCTGTTCGAATCGCTGGGGCGCGCACAGGTGAACATCCTCGCGATCGCGCAGGGGTCGTCCGAACGCAACATTTCGGTGGCGGTGGCCAGCGCCGATGCGACCCGCGCGCTGCGTGCCGCGCATGCGGGGTTCTGGCTGTCGCCGCAGACGTTCGCGGTGGGCGTGATCGGTCCGGGCAATGTCGGTGCGGCGCTGCTGGACCAGCTGCTGGCCGCGCGCCCGCAACTGCTGGCCAAGGCCAACGTCGATCTGCGCCTGCGCGCGCTTGCGTCACGCTCGCGCATGCGCCTGGAGGCCGATGGCCTGCATGAAGACTGGAGGCAGGCGCTGCAGGACGCCGGACAGCCCAGCGACCTGGACCACTTCACCGAGCACCTGCTGGCCGCACATCTGCCGCATGCGGTGGTGATCGACTGCAGTGGCAGCGCCGAGGTCGCCGAGCGCTATGAAGGCTGGCTGGCCGCAGGCATCCATGTGGTGACCCCGAACAAGCAGGCCGGCGCCGGGCCGCTCGCGCGCTACCAGCGCATCCGCGCGGCGGCCGCCGCCAGTGGTGCGCGCTTCCGCTACGAGGCCACGGTGGGCGCCGGCCTGCCGGTGATCACCACGCTGCGTGACCTGGTGGATACCGGTGACGAAGTGCTGGCGATCGAAGGCATCTTCTCCGGCACGCTGGCCTGGTTGTTCAATCGCTTCGACGGCAGCCAACCGTTCTCGGAACTGGTGGCACAGGCGCGCTCGATGGGCTACACCGAGCCGGATCCGCGCGACGATCTGTCCGGTGTGGATGTTGCGCGCAAGCTGGTGATCCTGGCCCGTGAGGCCGGCCATGCACTCAGCCTGGAGCAGGTGCAGGTGGAGAGCCTGGTGCCGGCGCTGCTGCGCGAGGGAAGCGTGGACGACTTCATGGGGCGCCTGGGCGAATCGGACGACGCGCTGTCGGCACGGCTGCACGCCGCCCGCGAGCGCGGTGCGGTGCTGCGCTATGTCGCGCGGCTGGGCCCGGATGGTGCCTCGGTCGGCCTGCAGGAGCTGCCGGCCGACCACGCGTTCGCCAACCTGCGGCTGACCGACAACGTGGTGCAGTTCCGTACCCGCCGCTACTGCGACAACCCGCTGGTGGTGCAGGGCCCGGGCGCGGGTCCGGAAGTGACCGCTGCCGGCGTGTTCGCCGATCTGCTGCGGGTGGCGGCCGGCGAAGGGGCGCGGCTGTGATCGCACGTGCCTTCGCGCCCGCATCGGTGGCCAACGTGGCCGTGGGCTTCGACATCCTGGGTCACGCCATCGCCGGTATCGGCGATACGGTGAGCGTGCGCCGCATCGACGAACCTTTGGTACGCATCGACGCCATCCGTGGCAGTGCGGTCGAGCTGCCGCTGGATCCGGCCGGCAACACCGCTGGCGCTGCGCTGATCGCGCTGCGGGCGGCACTGGGGCTGGGCTTCGGTTTTGCCATCGAGATCGACAAGGGCATTCCCTTCGGCTCCGGCATGGGCGGATCGGCCGCCTCCTGCGTTGCCGCGCTGGTGGCGGCCAATGCGCTGTTGGACGTGCCACTGTCGCGCGAAGCGCTGTATCCGTTTGCACTGGATGGCGAAGCGGTGGCCAGCGGTGGCCGCCATGGTGACAACGTCGGCCCGCTGTTGCTGGGGGGCGTGGCGTTGTGTACGGCTGATCGCCTGGTGCCGATTCCGGTGCCGGCCAGCTGGCACAGCCTGCTGGTGCATCCGCACGCGGTGCTGGAAACCCGGCGCGCGCGGCAGGCGCTGCAGGGCAGCTATGCGTTGGGCGAGTTCGTTGCGCAGAGCGCCAACCTGGGGCTGGTGTTGAGTGGTTGCCATCGCAGTGATGCATCGCTGGTGCGCGCGGGCCTGCGTGATGTGCTGGTCGAGCCGCGGCGGGCGGGCCTGATCGTGGGCTTCGACGCGGCGCGCGATGCGGCATTGGTGGCAGGTGCGATGGGCGCAGGCATTTCCGGCGCCGGGCCCAGCGTATTCGCCTGGTTTGAAGATGCCGACCAGGCGCGCGCGGCAGCGGAACCGGTGCGTGCGGCGTTCGCCGCGGCCGGTTTCGACAGCGATGCCTGGGTCTCGCCGCTGGATGCAGCCGGAGCCCGTTTGTGCTGACTTCTTCCTCCCTACCGGATATCGATCCCATGCAATTTGTTTCGACCCGTGGCCAGTCGCCGGCTGTTGGACTCAGTGCGGCCATCGCCGCCGGTCTTGCGCCCGATGGTGGGCTGTACGTGCCGCAGGTGCTGCCGGCACCGCGCACGCTGCAGGCCGGTGCGACCCTGGCCGACACCGCCGCAGACCTGCTGGCGCCTTTCTTCGACGGGGATGCGCTGGCCGATGCCTTGCCATCGATCTGCCGTGAGGCCTTCGATTTCCCCGTGCCGTTGAGTGCGCTGGGCAACAGTGGTGATCACGTGCTGGAGCTGTTCCATGGGCCGACGGCGGCGTTCAAGGACATCGGTGCGCGTTTCCTCGCCGGCGTGCTGTCGCGGCTGCAGACCGGCAAGGAGCGCGACCTGACCATCGTGGTGGCCACCTCCGGTGACACCGGCGCGGCGGTCGCGGCAGCCTTCCACCAGCAGCCGGGTGTGCGCGTGGTGGTGCTGTACCCAGATGGGCGGGTATCGCCGCGACAGGCGCATCAGCTCGGCTGCTTCGGCGACAACATCCAGGCGCTGCGGGTGGCCGGTTCGTTCGATGATTGCCAGGCGATGGTGAAGCAGGCACTGGCCGATCGCGATCTGCAGGCACAGGTACCGCTGAGTTCAGCCAACAGCATCAGCCTGGGCCGGCTGCTGCCGCAGATGAGCTACTACGCGCACGCGGCACTGAGCCATCACGCGCAGCATCAGCGGCGCTTGAACCTGGTGGTGCCGACCGGCAATCTCGGCAACGCGATGGCGGCGGTGCTGGCACGCGCGCTGGGCGTGCCGATCGGGCAGATCGTGCTGGCGACCAATGCCAATGCGGTGCTGCCACGCTACTTCGGTGGCGACCCGTACCAGCCCGCGTCCAGCATTGCGACCGTGGCCAACGCCATGGACGTCGGCGCGCCCAGCAATTTCGAGCGGCTGCGCTGGCTGTACCACGGCGACGACGCCGAATTGCGTGCAGCGTTCCGCGCCTTCGCAGTGGATGACGTGACCATCCGCGCGACCATCGCCAGTGCCCATGCCAGCGACGGTGAGCTGTTCTGCCCGCACACGGCCACGGCGGTGAAGGTGCTGCAGGACCTGCGCGCGGGCGGCGCCAAGGGCGATTGGGCAGTGGTCGCTACCGCGCACCCGGCCAAGTTCGAGGCGGTGGTTGAACCGTTGATCGGCGAAGCGGTGGCGGTGCCGCCGGCACTGGACGCGCTGCTGCAGCGTCCAGCGCATGCCGAGCCGCTGGCGGCCGATTACCCAGCGTTGCGCGGGGTGTTGTTGCGTTGACGGAGGCGTCTGCGTGGTTGCCGGCCGCTGGCCGGCAACCCGATACCGATCGGGCACTCAGCCCAGCACTTCACCGGCCAGACTGCGCAGGCCATCCTCGTCGAGGATCTCAACGACGTTCAGATGGGGCAGGGCGATCAGGCCCTGCTGGCGCAGCTTGGTGAAGGTGCGGCTGACCGTCTCCATGGTCAGGCCCAGATGGTCGGCAATGTCGCCGCGGCCCATCGGCAGCGAAACGCGCAGGCCATCGCCGCCCAGCTTGGCCTCGCGCGCGGCCAGGCGAAGCAGGAAATCAGCGAGTTTTTCCGCCGGTTGCAGGCGCGCCAATGCCAGCGCGGCATCCTGCGCGGCATCCAGTTCCTGGCAGGCGCGTTGCAGCAGCTTGCGCTCAAGGTGCGGATAACGGGCACGCAGGCCCTTCATCTGCGGCAGGGCGACGCGGCACACGCGGCTGTCGGCGATGGCCTCGATGTCGTAGCGATGGTGGTCGCTGCCGCTCAGGCCCAGGTAATCGCCGGGCAGCACGAAGCCATTGATCTGGCGGCGGCCGTCGGCAAGCGTGCGTACCAGCCGCAGCGCGCCGCCGGTCAATGTATAGACATGCTGGCGCTCTTCGCCGCTGCGGGCGAGGGTGCTGCCCATCGTCACCTGCTGCGACACAGTCACCTGTTCCAGGGCCTGCACCTCATCGGGCGACAGCGCAGAGCACACCGCCAGGTGGCGTACCGAGCAGTGCAGGCAGTCCAGCGTGGCGCAGGACGGCGCGGCGGGGTCGTTGGTGGCGGGCGGAGCGCCGGAAGGCCGGGACATGTTGCGTGGGCGTATCGCGGGCGGGGGAGGGCTTTATGATACTTCAAGCGGCCGTTGGACCCCGTATTCCACGGCCACGCGATGTGGGGCGCTAGAATGTCGCCCCCTCCCACGTCCCCGTTCCCGCAGGAGTTCCGCCCGTGATCAAGCCCCGTACCCCGCCCGGCACCCTTGAACTGCTGCCGCGCGAGCAGATTGCGTTCCAGCGCATGCTGGACGTCATCCGCCGCAACTACGAGCGCTTCGGGTTCCTGCCGGTGGAGACGCCGGTGTTCGAGCTGTCCGATGTGCTGCTGACCAAGTCCGGCGGCGAGACCGAGCGCCAGGTGTATTTCGTGCAGTCCACCGGCGCGTTGGCCAACGCCGCCGAATCCGGCGACCGTTCGCTGCCGGAGATGGCGCTGCGCTTCGACCTGACCGTGCCGCTGGCGCGTTACGTGGCCGAGCACGAACACGAGTTGACCTTCCCGTTCCGTCGCTACCAGATGCAGCGCGTGTACCGCGGCGAGCGTGCGCAGCGCGGCCGCTTCCGCGAGTTCTACCAGTGCGACATCGACGTGATCGGCAAGGACAGCCTGAGCGTGCGCTACGACGCCGAAGTGCTGGCGGTCATCCACGCGGTGTTCGCCGAACTGCGCATCGGTGACTTCAGCATCCAGTTGAACAACCGCAAGCTGCTGCGCGGCTTCTTCGAAAGCCTGGGTGTGGCCGAGGGCGAGCGCCAGCTGGCGGTATTGCGCGAAGTGGACAAGCTGGACAAGCGTGGCCCCGACTACGTGCGCGAGACGCTGGTGGGCGAGGGCTTCGGCATTCCGGCCGAACAGGTCGAGAAGATCCTGGCCTTCGTCGCCGTGCGTTCGCAGGGGCATGCCGATGCGCTGGCGCAGCTGGCGGCACTGGAGGCCGGCGCCGGTTCGTCGGAGATCCTGCGTGCCGGCGTGGCCGAGCTGCGCGAAGTGCTGCAGCTGGTGCAGGCGCTGGGCGTGCCGGAAACCGCGTACTGCCTGAATTTCTCCATCGCCCGTGGCCTGGATTACTACACCGGCACGGTGTACGAGACCACGCTGACCGACCACCCGCAGATCGGGTCGATCTGCTCGGGCGGCCGCTACGAAGACCTGGCCAGCCACTACAGCAAGTCCAAGCTGCCGGGCGTGGGCATTTCCATCGGCCTGTCGCGCCTGTTCTGGCAGCTGCGCGAAGCCGGCCTGATCGAGGGCATCGAGGCCAGCAGCGTGCAGGCGCTGGTGGCGCTGATGGACGAGCAGGGCATGCCGCAGTCGCTGGACATTGCCCGTCGCCTGCGCGCCGGTGGCATCAACACCGAAGTGCAGATGGAGCCGAAGAAGATCGGCAAGCAGTTCCAGTACGCGGCCAAGGCAGGTATCCGTTTCGTGGTGCTGGCGGGCGAAGACGAACTGGCGCGCGGCGTGGTGGCGGTGAAGGACCTGCTGCGCGAGCAGCAGTTCGAGATCTCGCGCGACGAACTGGCCAGCACCCTGCAGGTGGAGCTGGAGCAGTCGCGGGTCATGGCGTGAAGCCCGCCGCCGCAGGGGCGCTGATGCTGCTCCTGCTGGCGGGCTGCCAGAGCGATCCGGCGCTGCGCAGCACCCGGATCGGCCCGGCGCAGTACCAGCTGGTGGTTGATCGCTGCCATGTGATCGACCGGGCGCAGCTGGAGCAGGATCTGCAGGCCCTGGCCGAGCGGGCGTGCCCGGGCCGGGCAGGAGCGCTGCAGAACCTGCAGTCCCATCCCAGCCGGCAGGGCAGCCTGTTCGGCGAATGCCTGCGGCGCGGCGCGCTGCAGGCGGAGGTTCACTGCGAGCCCTGAGTCGGGCCAGGCTCTTTATTTGAAAGCAGAACGCCCACCATTGGTGGGCGTTTCGCGTGCCTATACGAAGAGCAGTCGAGCATGGCTCGACTCTACAAAAGCCGTTCTCGATCACTTTCCCGGCGAGATCCACCAGATCGCGGCCAACTGTCGAAGGCGGGGTGGGTCCGGTTGAGGGGGCGTGAGCCGCATGGATGCGGCGACCGAGCTTACATGGACGTACTTGCAGCGTCCCCCTCAACCGGACCCGC
>NZ_JBHZOP010000124.1:0-5680 GCF_042787595.1 Stenotrophomonas sp. YIM B13575
GGGCCATGCCCGGCGTTCCCGCATCCGCCGGGCATGGCCCGGCGCTGCCTCCAGATCAGGCTTCCGGGGTGAAGCCGGCAGGCTTCTCGGCGTCTTTCTCGAACAGGAACTTCACCAGTTCCGTTTCCAGGAAGGCGCGATGCTCCGGCTTTCGTGGCGACAGGCGGTTCTCGTTGATCAGCATGGTCTGGTGTGCCAGCCATGCGGTCCAGGCCGGCTTGCCGATGTGGTTGAACACACGTTGGCCGAGCTCACCCGGGTAAGGCACGAAGTCCAGGCCCTCGGCATCGCGTTGTTCGTACTGGCAGAAGACGGTTCGGGGCATGGCACTCACTTGTGGTTGCGGGATTTCGCGGAGGTTTGCTTCGGGGTCTTGATGGGGGTGCCATCAAGCAGCTTCCGGATGGGGGCTGGCAAGCCCAGTGCGGGCAGTTCGGCAGCGCCGACCCAGCGCAGCGTGGGTTCTTCCACGCGCAGGCCGTGCACCTGGCGTGACAATACCTGCAGATGCAGCTTGTAGTGGCTGAAGGTGTGCTGCAGCACCGGTAGTTCCTCGGCATCTTCCAGTGAACCATCGACGTGCACGTCGAACCAGTCCTGCAGCTCGCTGCCCGCATCGGCCTGCGGAAGCGTCCACAGCTGCGCCCAGATGCCGGTATCCGGCCGCTTCTGCAGCAGCACACGCTGCTGCTTGTCGCGCAGCAGCAGGGCCACCGCCTCGCGTTCGGGCAGCACCTTGCTCGGCTTTGCTGTTGGCAGCTCGGCCGTACGGCCTTCGCGACGTGCCACGCAATCCTCCTGCAGGGGACAGATCACGCAGGCCGGTCTGGACCGGCTGCAGACCGTCGCACCGAGGTCCATCTGCGCCTGGGTGTAGTCGGCCATGCGTCCCGCCGGTACCTGCGTGACCTGCGCTTCGGCGATGGCCCACAGCTGCTTTTCGACGGCGGGCAGGCCAGGAAAGCCTTCGACGCCGTGATAGCGGCTGAGCACGCGCTTGACGTTGCCGTCGAGGATCGCGAACGGGTCGTTCCAGGCTTGGCTGAGGATCGCGCCGGCGGTACTGCGGCCGATGCCGGGCAGGTCGTGCAGGGCATCGAAATCACGCGGGAGGTCGCCCCCATGCTCGCTCACGCAGCGTTTGGCGGCCGCATGCAGATTGCGCGCACGGGCGTAGTAACCCAGCCCGGCCCACTGCGCCATCACCGCGTCGTTGCTGGCGGCGGCAAGGTCGGGCAGGGTGGGGAAGTGCTGCAGGAAACGGTGGAAGTACGGAATGACCGTTGCCACCTGGGTCTGCTGCAGCATGATTTCCGACAACCAGACCCGATACGGGCTGCGCGGATGCTGCCAGGGCAGGTCGTGGCGGCCGTGGTCGTCAAACCAATGCAGCAGGCGGGCGACGAAGCCGTGCTCGGGGGCTGGCATGGCGCTGGCGTTCTGCTGGCGGGGCATCGGTACTCCAGGGGGCAGCCACCCATGGGGTGGCTCTACTACGGCAGCGGCCGGTCACACATGGGGTGGCTCTACCGGGTTGCAGTAGAGCCACGCCATGCGTGGCTGCACGGTGTATCAGGCGCCCAGCGCTTCGGGCAACAGGGCGTCGACGAACGCTTCCGGATCGAACACGCGCAGGTCTTCCGGGCGCTCGCCGATGCCGGCGAAACGGATCGGAATGCCGAACTCACGGGCCAGTGCGAACACCACGCCGCCCTTTGCGGTGCCGTCCAGCTTGGTCACCACCAGGCCAGTCACCTTGACTGCGGCATTGAACTGGCGCAGCTGCGAAAGCGCGTTCTGGCCGGTAGTGCCGTCGATCACCATCAGCACTTCGTGCGGCGCGTTTTCGTCCATCTTGCCGAGCACGCGGCGGATCTTGCCCAGCTCGTTCATCAGCCCGGACTGGGTGTGCAGGCGGCCGGCGGTATCGGCGATCAGTACCGACGTGCCACGGGCCTTACCGGCCTGCAGTGCGTCGTAGGCCACCGAGGCGGCATCGGCGTTCTGCCCCTGCGCGACCACGGCCACGCCGTTGCGCTCGCCCCAGATCTGCAGCTGGGCCACGGCAGCGGCGCGGAAGGTATCGCCGGCGGCCAACATCAGGCTGTGGCCCTCGTCCTTGAAGCGCTTGGCCAGCTTGCCGATGGTGGTGGTCTTGCCGACGCCGTTGACGCCAACGGTCAGCACCACGAAGGGCTTGGCGTTGCGGTCGATGACCAGCGGCTTGGACACCGGCTGCAGGATCGCGATCAGATCGGCGCGCAGTGCCGCCAGCAGGGCGTTGGCATCGATGAATTCGCGCGCCTTCATGCGCTTGCGCAGGTCGGCGATCAGCTCGGTGGTGGCGGCAACGCCGACGTCGGCGGTCAGCAGTGCGGTCTCGATCTCGTCCAGCAGGTCGTCATCGAGCTTGGGATTGCGCGAGAACAGGCCGCCGAAGCTGCGGGCGAAAGCGCTGTTGCGCAGGCGTTCGCGCCAGCCGGGCTTGCCGGCCGGGGCGGGCGGGGCATCGACCAGCACCGGCAGGTCGGCAGCGGGGGCGGCCGGTTCCTGCGCGGGGATGACCGGGGCCAGCGGGGCAAGCACCGCAGCAGCGGCGGCCGCCTCGGCTGCGAAGTTCTCCGGTGCCAGCACGCGTTCCGGCAGGGCTTCGGCAGTGGTTTCCTGCGGCGATTCCAGCGTTGCCTGCGAGGGCGGCGCTGCTGACGTTGCGGGCGCGACGACTTCGGGCGTGGCAGCTGGCACAGGCGCATCCGCCACGGGCGGGGCTACCGGTGCGGCCGGGGCCTGCTCGGGCGGCGCGGCCGACGGGAATGCCGCCGCCAGCTCTTCAGCCGAGTAGTGCTGGGTCTTGGGCGCGTCCGCTGTGGCGGCGTCCTGGGGCTTCTTGCGGCGGAAAAAACTGAGCATTGGCAAAAGGCGCTGAAATCAGAGGGATATGCTACCACCCGGGCCTGTCTGGCCGGCGTGGACTCAAGGTCGCAGCCGCGCGGCCGTTAACCGGTGCGGAAGGCTGCGTTGGGTGGCCTGGGAGACCTCCCGATGAACGATGTGACCGGTATTGCCCTCAGCGGGATGCGTGCGGCCCAGCGGGGCGTGCAGGTGGCCGCGCACAACGTGGCCAACCTGGCGACCGCGGCTGCACCGCGCCTGCAACTGCAGCGCGATGCCGCAGCGCAGGGCGGGGTGGACTCCCGCGTGATCTCCACTGGTGACACCGACCCGTCCGCGCCGCTGGGTGACCTGTTGGCTGCCAAGGCCGAGGTGGTGGCCTTTGCTGCCAACGCTGCGCTGATCCGCCGCGAGGACCAGATGCTGGGCTCGCTGCTGGACCGGCAGGCCTGATCCGACCGGCTCTGGGCGGGCCCGAGTCGACCGGCTCTGGGACGGGCCTGATCCGAGCGGCTCTGGTAGGTGCCAACCTTGGTTGGCACGCTTTCGCTGTCAAGCCATCCTCGGCAGCTTTTGAAGCGCCAACCAAGGTTGGCGTCTACCAGGCCAATGGCGGTGCCAACCGGGGTTGGCACCCTCCAGGCTGGGCGATCCGGGCATCGATCAGGCCGACAGCTCCAGCAGCAGCTTGTTCAGACGGGCCACGTACGCACCCGGATCCTTCAGGCTGTCGCCGGCGGCCAGCGCAGCCTGGTCGAACAGCACCCGGCCCAGATCGTCGAAACGTGCGCCATCGGCTTCGGCATCCAGCTTGGCGATCAGCGGGTGACCCGGGTTGATCTCCAGTACCGGCTTGCTGTCGGGTACCCTCTGGCCGCTGGCTTCCAGGATCTGGCGCATCTGCAGGCCCAGGTCCTGTTCGCCGATGGCCAGCACCGCCGGTGAATCGGTCAGCCGGTGCGACACGCGCACTTCGGCCACGTCATCGCCGAGCACGGTCTTCAGGCGCTCGACCAGGCCCTGCTTGTCCTTTGCAGCGGCTTGCTGTTCCTGCTTGTCCGCTTCGCTTTCCAGAGCGCCCAGGTCGAGGTCGCCGCGGGCGATATCGACGAAGCCCTTGCCGTCGAAATCGGTCAGGTACCCCATCAGCCACTCGTCGATGCGGTCGGTCAGCAGCAGGACTTCGATGCCCTTCTTGCGGAACACTTCCAGGTGCGGACTGTTGCGTACCTGGCTGTAGCTCTCGCCGGTCAGGTAATAGATCTTGTCCTGGCCTTCGGCCATGCGGCCGATGTAGTCGGCCAGCGACACGGTCTGTGCATCGGCCTCGCCACGGGTGGAGGCGAAGCGCAGCAGGCCGGCGACCTTCTCACGGTTGTTGTAATCCTCGGCCGGGCCTTCCTTCAGCACCTGGCCGAATTCCTTCCAGAACGCGGCGTACTGTTCGGGCTTGTCGTTGGACAGCTTCTCCAGCATGTCCAGCGAACGCTTGGTCAGCGCGGCCTTCATCGAATCGATGACCGGGCCCGACTGCAGGATTTCGCGCGAGACGTTCAGCGACAGGTCGTTGGAATCGACCACGCCCTTGATGAAACGCAGGTACAGCGGCAGGAACTGCTCGGCCTGGTCCATCACGAACACGCGCTGCACGTACAGCTTCAGGCCCTTGGGGGCATCGCGGTGGTACAGGTCGAACGGCGCGCGGCCCGGCACGTACAGCAGCGAGGTGTACTCCAGCTTGCCTTCAACCTTGTTGTGGCTCCACGCCAGCGGATCGCTGTGATCGTGGGCGACGTGCTTGTAGAACTCGGTGTACTCCGCATCGCTGATCTCGGTACGCGGGCGGGTCCACAGCGCGCTGGCGCGGTTGACGGTCTCCCATTCGACGGCAGCACCTTCTTCGCCGCCTTCCTTGGGCATCTGGATCGGCAGGCCGATGTGGTCGGAGTACTTCTTGAGGATGCTGCGCAGGCGCCAGCCGTCGGCGAAGTCGTGCTCGCCATCCTTCAGGTGCAGGACGATGCGGGTGCCGCGCTCGGCCTTGTCGATGGTGGCAACGTCGAAATCGCCTTCGCCACGCGAGGTCCAGCGCACGCCTTCACTGGCGGCCAGGCCAGCGCGACGCGAGGTGACTTCGACTTCGTCGGCGACGATGAAGGCGCTGTAGAAGCCTACGCCGAACTGGCCGATCAGCTGCGAATCCTTCTTCTGGTCGCCGGACAGCTGGCGCAGGAAGTCGCCGGTGCCGGACTTGGCGATGGTGCCGAGGTGGGTGATGGCATCGGCGCGGCTCATGCCGATGCCGTTGTCTTCGATGGTGATGGTGTGTGCGGCCGGATCGAAGCTGACGCGCACGCGCAGTTCGCTGTCGCCCTCCAGCAGCTCGGGCTGGGTCAGGGCTTCGAAGCGCAGCTTGTCGGCAGCGTCGGCGGCATTTGAGACCAGCTCGCGGAGGAAGATCTCCTTGTTGGAGTACAGCGAGTGGATCATCAGCTGCAGCAGCTGCTTGACTTCGGTCTGGAAGCCAAGGGTTTCGGTCTGGATCGTCTCGGACATCGGTTAGGGCTCCATGTGCAATGCCGCGCAAGCGCGTGCGGCCTCGCCAAGGGGTAAGGGTGATTGTCCCGAAATCAAGGGGTTGGTCGGGCAGGGCGGCGCCCTGCACCCGCAGAGGCCAAATCAGCAGCAACAGCAACAGCGGGCATTCCATGGGATGGCGGGGCGGTGTGGGTGGGCAGGACACGCCGTAAACCCATCCATGGCGCCAACGGTCCAGCCCACCCACACC
>NZ_JBHZOP010000125.1:0-5611 GCF_042787595.1 Stenotrophomonas sp. YIM B13575
ATGGCCCGGCGCTACCGGAGGATAAGGGGTGCGCCGGGGCATGCCCGGCGATTCGTATCAGGCGGACAGGGTAGCGCCGGGCCATGCCCGGCGGATCGCATCAGACGGACGGCGCTGCGGCGTCCGCCAACCCCAGCGCCAACGCCTTCGCCTCCGGGAACAGTGCAAACCGCAGGCCGACCAGGCCCATCAGCGCCTCATCGCGGGCCTTGCACGCCGCCACGCTGCCGACCCGCCCCAAGGACGTGTCCAGCCGTTCGCGCAGCGCCTCGGCAGCGGCGATCGGCCTGCGCGCGGCGATCTGCCGGCGGTAATGCGCGGCGATCTCTTCGAGGATGTGCTCGACCGCCTCGCGGCTGCGCTCGGGCAGCTCCAGCCGCGCGCGGCGCAATTGCAGGATGTTCAGGCCGATGCGGGCTTCGTTGAGCATGTCCACCGAGGCGATGTCGCTGCCTTCCGGGGTCGCTGCCAGGCGCGGTGCCAGCAGGCCGAGCAGATCCAGCATGCGTGCGGCGAAGCGCTGGCGATCCTGCTGGCCGCGGCCCTCGGCCGCTTCAGCCAACGTGATCCAGCCCTGCCGTACCAGCCGGCGTGCGGTCCATTCGGCACCGACCGAGCGGAACAACCGCGTCATCACCACGGCAAACCCGATGCCGATGAACATCGCGATCGACGAGTTGGCGAAGGTCTGCACGTTGGCACTGTAGGTGTTCTGCAGGCTCAGCAGCGCGGCCAGGTTGACCGTCAGCGGCAGCGCGAACAGCGCGCTCTTCGGGTGGTGCAGCAGCAGGCCCAACGGCAGGAACACCACCGCCAGCACCAGCGCCAGCAGGCCGAAGTCATGCACGGCGGGGAACACGCCGAACAGGTACACGCCGGCCACCAGTGACGCCACCATTGCCCACACCAGGAACGAGACCATGCTCGGCGCCGGGTCATCCTGGGCAGCGAAGAAGGCGGCGGTCACCGCGGCCATCATCGCGCCGTTGCCACCGCCCTCCCAGCCCAGGCCGATCCACAGCACGCAGTAGCTCATCAGCGCCACGCCGGCACTGAGCGCGGAGAACAGCGCCATGCCGTAGTCGACGTGCTTGTCGGTGGCGGTGCGTTCGGTGCGGATGCGGTAGTGCGCGCGGTCCAGTGGCGCGGTGCCCTGGTCGATCGCGTGCTGCAGGGTGCGGCAGTCCTGCCACAGGTCCACCAGCTCTTCCAGGCGCAGCAGCAGGCTGGCCAGCTGCAGGTGCTGCAGATCGCGGTCCACCTGTGGCTTCAGTGCACTGATGCGTGCGCGCAGGCGTGCGTAGTCGCTGGCACTGGACGGCGTATCGATCCAGTCGTGGATGTCATCGACCAGCGTCGGCAGGCCCTCGGGCAGGGTCTGTCCGTCGCTGCGCAGCGCACTCAGGCGGTCGGCGATCGATGACAGCACCGGCAGCAGCAACAGCATCCGTTCGCGCAGGCGTTCCATCGACACCGCCGCACCGGCGTGGCGCGGGTCATCGCGGCGCAGGAACTCGATCAGTGCCTCGAACTGCACCAGGTCGGCGGCCAACCGGTTGCGTGGGGCATGCGCACGGCCGCGCTCGAGGATCTGCCGGCACCACTGCGCCGCGTCCTCCATCCAGTTGCCGATGCGCGCACCCAGCATCGGCCGCACCGAGGCCGGGAACAGCAACGAAGCAAACAGCACCGCCACCACCGTACCGAGGATGATCTCCTCGCTGCGCGCCACCACGGTGTCGAAGATGGTCTCCGGCGAGGTCACCGCGGGGAAGCCGATGAACGCGGTGGTGTAGCCGGCCAGCAGGAACGCATAGCCGCGCGGGCCGCGGTTGAGCAGGGCCAGGAACAGGCAGCCGGCCAGCCAGATCGACATCGCCGCGCTCAGCACCAGGGGCGTTTCCACCAGCGCGGGCAGCATCAGCAGGGTGGCCAGGCCGGCGGCCAGGGTGCCGAGGATGCGGTACACGCCCTTGGCCCGGGTTGGACCCAGCAGCGGCTGGCTGACGATGTACACCGTGCCCATCGCCCAGTACGGGCGCGACAGGTTGCCGGCCATGGCGACGTACAGCGCGACGATCGCCGCGAGGTAGGTCTTGATCGAGAACAGCCAGGCCTGGCGGTCGGTCAGCCCGTTCATCGCTTACCTCGCCGCCGTCGGCGCAGCCGTGGCAGCGGCACTGTCCTGCCAGCCACCGCCCAGTACCAGGAACAGGTGGATCTGGTCGCGCGAGACCTGTGCCTCGGCCGCGGCCAGGGTGGCATCGCTGCTGGCCAGGCTGCGGTCGGCATCCAGGCTGGACAGGTACGGCGTGCGGCCGCCCTGGTACAGCCGGCGGTTCTGCTCTGCGGCCAGCGCGGCCTGCTCCTGCGCCACCTTCAACGACTGCAGGCGACGCAGATCCTGCGCATAGCGGTCCAGCGCGGTCTGCGTTTCGCGCAGCGCCTGCAGCACGGCATGGTCGAACTCGGCCAACGCGGCATCGGCGCCAGCCTCGGCGGCGTGGATGCGTGCATGCGTGCCCGAGGACGGTAGCGTCCACGAGATCAGCGGGCCGAACGACCACTGCTGGGTCATCGGCTGGCCGAAGTCTTCCAGCAGGCCGGCGGCGCCGACCGAGGCGCCCAGGCGGATGTCCGGGTACAGCTCGGCAGTGGCGACACCAATCCGCGCGGTGGCCGAGGCCAGCTTGCGTTCGGCCTGGCGGATGTCGGGACGGCGCTGCAGCAGGGCGCGGCCATCACCGACCGGCAGCGGCTGGGCCAGGGTCGGTGCGTGCGCGCAGTCGATCACCCCGGCCGGCAGCTGGCCGGGGGTCTGGCCCAGCAGGGCGGCCAGCGAATAGGCCGCGGCCGAACGCTGCGCGCGCAACGGCGGCAGCGCGGCTTCCAACAGGGCCACCTGCGCATTGGCGCGGGCCAGCTCCGGCGGCGTGCCGCGGCCTGCGCTGATCAACCGCTGGGTGACCGAGCGGCTGCGCTGCTGCAGCTGCAGCGAGTGCTCGGCCACATGCAGCTCATGGTTGGCGTGGCAGATCTCCAGATAGCTGTCGGCCACCTCGGCCACCACGCTCACCTGGGCCAGGTCACGTGCGGCGGCTACCGACTGTTCATCGGCGCGCGCCGCTTCGGCACCGCGCTTGAGCTTGCCGAACAGGTCGAACTGGTAGCTGACCGCGAACTTGCCGTCGGCCAGGTTGATCACCGGCAGCTCGTGCTCCTGCAGGAACGACTCGGCCGACAACTGTGCGCGGCTGACCCCGGCCTCGGCCTCGTACTCGAAGCCACCGGCGTCCATCGCCTGTTCGTACACCGCCGCAGCGCGGCGCAGGTGCGCGTCGGCTGCCTTCAGTTCGACGTTGTCGCGCAGCGCCTGGGTGATCAGCCCATCCAGCACCGGGTCGTTGTACAGCGACCACCAGCGTGCCGGCAGCGCCTGATTGGCGGCTACCTGCGGGTTATCGGTGTCGATGAAGGCTGCATTTGCCTGCGGGCGCTTGAACGCCGAGCCTTCCGGCAGGGCGTAATCCGGGCCGACGGTCCTGCACGCGGCCAGGCTGGCCAGGGCGATGATCAGGCCGAGGCGGGGCAGGGCGGCGTTCACAGGCCCGCCTGTGTCGGCGCAGCGCCGGCCTTCTTGTTCTGCACGTGGCGGCCGGTGTCCACCGTCACCGTGGCGGTGCGCCCGGCGATCAGTTCCACCCCGGCAGGCACTTCGTCGATGGCGATACGCACCGGAATGCGCTGCGCCAGCCGCACCCAGTCGAAGGCCGGGGTCACGTTCGGCAGCAGGCTGCTGCCGTTGCTGCGGTAGCGATCCTCGATGCCGGCGGCGATGCTTTCGACATGGCCGTGCAGAGGGGTGTCCTCGCCCATCAGGCGGATGTCCACGCGCTGGCCCGGGGCTACGCCGCGCAGGCGGGTTTCCTCGAAGTAGCCATCGATGCGGAACGAACCGGTATCCAGCAGCGCCAGCACCGGCTTGCCTGCCACCACGTAGTCGCCCACGCGCATGGTGCGGTCGTTGACCCGGCCATTGGCCGGCGCGCGCACTTCGGTGCGGGCCAGGTTGAGTTCGGCCAGGTCCACCGCGGCCTGTGCGGTGGCCAGTGCGGCCTGAGCCGCCTGCAGCTTGGCCCGGCGCACTTCGGCGTCCTCGGCGGCCACCAGATCCTGCAGGCTGCGGTCGCGGCCGATCTCGCGGCGCAGTTGCGCGACCGACGCTTGGCGCTCGGCCAGGCTGGCGCGGCTCTGCTCCAGCGCGATGCGGTAGCGCGCGCGGTCGATCACGAACAGCAGGTCGCCCTTCTTCACTGCCTGGTTGTCGGCCACCTGCACCGTTTCGACCAGGCCGGACACATCCGGCGCCACCTGCACCACGTCGGCGCCAACGTGCGCATCGCGGGTCCACGGCTCATCCATGTAGTAGACCCACAGCTGGCGCAGCACCAGCAGGGCGACGATCACGGCTGCACAGGTGAGCAGCACCGGCACGGTTTTCTTCACGATCTTGTTCACGATTGCATCCAACGCAGGAGGTGGAACAGCAGGCCCAGCACGATCCCGTACAAGGCCAGGTTGAACAGCGCCGGGTGCCATACGTGGCGATAGGCGCCGGCACGCTGCAGCAGCGCGTGTAGGCCGCTGTTGACCAGGTAGGCCAACACCATCAACCCGAGCAGGGTCGGGACGAACACTCCGTGGAGACTGAATTCACCGGGCATCGGAAGGGGCGGGGGCGAGGAGGGGGAGGGGAGGTACAACGAAACAACGGCAACGGGTAAAAGCCGCTGGCGTGTGCACGGCAGCGGCGGTGTTCGGGGACAGCGGTCTTACGTGATGCGGTCGGCAGCCTCGGCCAGCAGGCGCCACGCCTTCAGTACGGCATGCAGTTCATCCATGGACAGTTCGCCGAACACGTCCTCGCGCAGGCCGATCAACTGATCTTCCAGTTCGCGCACCAGCGCCTGGCCTTCCTCGGTCAGCCACAGCAGGTTGGCGCGGCGGTCGCTGGCATCGCATTCGCGGCGGACCAGCCCACTGGCGCAGAGCTTGTCCAGCAGGCGCACCAGCGACGGACCTTCCATGCCCAGCTGCTGGGCCAGCGCGACCTGGCGGATGCCACCGCCGGAGCGGCCGATCATCAACAGCGGCATGGTGCAGGCGGTGGAGATGCCGTAGCTGCCCAAGCGGCTGTCGGCCAGGCGCTGCCACTGCCGCCCTGCGTACAGCAGGCCGGAGCTGAGCTGCATCTGCAGCACGGTGCGCTCGTCGAGGGGTCGGTCCATAAGTAATAGATAGGATACTACTAATTTCATTCCTATCAATAGGTTTTGCTGAATGGGTGGGGTGTGTTGAGGAAAGCGGTGCGCCTGCTGGTTATCGGTTGGGTGGCGGAGGGCCGGACGGGGCAGGGCACGCTGCAAGTACGTCCCTGTAAGCTCGATCGGCGCATCCATGCGCCTCACGGCCCTGCCCCGCCCAGCCCTCCACCACCCACCCATCACCCCGCGAGCGCGGAGGGTTGGCTCTTTAAAGGAAAGGGCGGTAGCGCCGGGCCATGCCCGGCGGCTCCTTGTGGCACCGCTCCGCTCGCCGGGCATGGCCCGGC
>NZ_JBHZOP010000126.1:0-28422 GCF_042787595.1 Stenotrophomonas sp. YIM B13575
CGCTACCGGATCATTGGCGGATGACTTCAATCTCGCCGTCGCTGATGTCAGCCAAGGCCTGGTAGGCCGCGTCGGCCTGCAGGTCGTCCAGGCGCATGCGGCTGCCGCTGGCAACCACGGTGACCGGCACCGCGTGGAAGCGCAGGGGTTCACCTTCCACCAGCCGGTCGGCATCGCGTCCGGGGCTGACCACCCAGACCTTGCCTTCGCCGTCGGCGCTGTAGACCTGGGCCTGGCCATCAGGCTCCACGCACAGGGCCGTATCTTCGTCGACGCCGATGCCGACCATGTCCGGGTCACCACTGTCATGCGCGGCGCGGGCCACGAACACGATCAGGCGGCCGAGACGGTCGCGCTTGTCGAAGTGGGTGTCGGTGACCACCCGCTGCAGGTAGGGCAGCTGCAGGAAGCCGCGATCCAGGGTGACGGCCTCGCCCATCGGGTCGGCCATGGCGCTGGCCGAATCGATGCTGCCGCCATCCAGCGCGCCATACGCGTAGCCGCCGAGGATGGCCAGGCCGGCGCTGGTACCGGCAATCGGCTTGCCGGCGCGCACGTGGGCATTCAGTGCGCGATTGAGCGCGGTACCCTTCCAGAAGCGGATGTAGCGGGACTGATCGCCGCCGGCGATGAAGATCGCATCGGCCGCAGCCACGACCCGCAGCACGGCCGGGTCGTCGGCGCCGCGGCGGCTGTCGAACACCAGGGTCTGCACGGCGGTGGTACCGCCGATCTCGCGGTACAGGCGGTCCTGCAGCTCATCGGTGCCGGAGGCGCGCAGGATCAGCACGCGACCGTTGCCGGCCTGGCGCAGCCACCACTGGAAGGCCTCGGGGACCCATTCGCCGCCGCCCATCAGCATCATCGCGGGGGCGCGCGGACCGGGCCGCGGCGCATCCAGATCACCCACTTCGTAGTAGGCGAAGCCCGGCTCCATCAGCTCCTGTGCAGCTGCTGGCGAGGACCAGCAGAGCACCGACAGCAGCAAGGCGGTGAGCGGGCCACGCAGCCCATAGCGAAGGCGTCGCATCTTGATCTCCCTGAACAAAAACGACCTGCAACCGTTTTCACTCTTTGCCAGACATATCCCCAGTAGTCAAGGACATGAAAAAGGCGTTAAATGCGCGCGCCCATTCCTGAAATGTGAATGGGGGACAGGGCCCCTCCTCTGTGGGCCGGCATTACTTCCGAGAATTTCTCATGCGTAGACAGGCGATGGCGTGGTCGATCCAGCTGGCGTTGATGGGCGTTGCTGCTTCGGCGGCAGCACAGACTCCCGCTTCCTCTTCGGTACAACAGCTGGATGCGGTGCAGGTGACCGGCTCGCGCATCCCGCGCGCCCAGGTGGAAGGACCGGCGCCGATCACTGTCATCAACGCAGAGCAGATCCACTCCAGCGGCTTCACCACCGTACCGGACGTGCTGCGCGCGATGACCCAGAACGGCGGTGAGACGCAGAGCCAGCAGTCCTCCGGCGGCGCCGATTTCTCGCCGGGCGCGCAGCAGGTCGACCTGCGTGGGCTGGGGCCGAACCACACCCTGGTGCTGGTCAACGGCCGCCGCATCGCCGACTTCCCGATGCCGTTCAAGGGCCGCAGCAACTTCACCGATGTGTCCAACATTCCGCTGGGCATGATCGACCGCATTGAAGTGCTGACCGGCAGCGCGTCGGCGATCTACGGCTCGGATGCGATCGCCGGCGTGGTCAATTTCATCCTGAAGAAGAAGGCCGATGGCACCACCATCGACATGCGCATGGGCACCACCACCGAAGGCGGTGGTGAGTCGTTCGACATGAGCCTGGCCAGCGGCTTCAGCAGTGGCAACTTCAACGCGGTATACAGCGTCGAACTGCAGTCGCAGACGCCGCTGTGGGCCTACGACCGCGACATCCAGGACTCGACCCAGGACGGCCCGACCGAAGGCGCGCGCATCGCCCGTCGCTCCTATCTGCGCACCGATTACAACGATGACTACCTGGATCCGGGCGCAGCGACCTGTGATGCACTGTCCGCGCAGAACCAGGGCAGCACCTACCGCGCGTTCCGCCCGCGCTACGGCTACTACTGCGGCAGCGACAGCGCGATCGGTTACGGCACGATCCTCAGCAAGCGCCGCGGCGCCAACGGCTATGCCTCGCTCAGCTACGACTTCGACAACGGCCAGCAGTGGTTCGCCGACGTGCAGCTGGGCTACCACACGATGTCGCTGATGCGCGATGTCACCAAGTGGGGCCGCATGGCCGCCGACGGCGACGAGTCGGGCTACTTCAACAATGAAGCGACCGGCGAGATCGAGTTCTGGCAGCGCCAGTTCTCGCCCGAGGAAATGGGCGGGCTGGACAATGCGATGGTGCGCAGCACGCAGAAGACCTTCAGCGTGACCACCGGCTTCAAGGGCAACCTGACCGGCAGCTGGGACTACGAAGCGTCACTGAGCCATTCGCAGTACCAGTCGCGGATCAGCTGGGCGCAGATCATCGCGTCCAAGGCCAACGACCTGTTCCTGGGCCCGCAGCTGGGCGAGGACGATGACGGCTTCCCGATCTACAACGCCGACCCGTCGCGCCTGTACCGGCCGCTGACCCGTGCCGAGTACGATTCGATCGCCGCACGCACCACCTATACGCCGAAGTCGCGCACCGAGACGGCGGCGCTGACGCTGACCAATGGCTCACTGTTCACCCTGCCCGGTGGCGACGCCGGCTTCGCCGCGACGGTGGAAGTGGGCCAGCAGGCCTATGCGCTCAACCCCGATCCGTTGGCGACCGGCTATTACTACTACAGCTGGAAGGATTCGGACGGCAAGGGCTCGCGCAACCGCTGGGCGACCGCTGCCGAGCTGCGCATGCCGCTGCATGAAACGGTGAACCTGAGCGTGGCCGGGCGTTACGACCAGTACCGTTATTCGGGCCACACCATCGGCAAGGCAACCTGGAGCGGCGGCCTGGAATGGCGTCCGATCGACACGCTGCTGGTGCGCGGTTCGTACGGCACCGCGTTCCGCGCGCCGGACCTGCACTATGTTTTCGCCGGCCCGGGCAACGACGAGACCAGCGCGGAAGATCTGTACAACTGCCGCGCCGATGCCGCCGATGACTGCGCCGACTACGAGCGCAACGTGATCCGCAGCCGCAGTGGCAACCGCGAGCTGGACCCGGAAACCAGCACCTCCTGGAGCGCTGGTTTCGTGTGGTCGCCGGCCGCCGGCCTGGACCTGTCGGCCGACTGGTTCAACATCGACATGCGCGACCAGGTGCAGGACATGGACGTGCGTACGATTCTGGCCAGCGAAGCGAACTGCCGGCTGGGCAGCGCCGACCCCGCCTCGCCGACCTGCGTGGACGCCCTGGCCCGCATCACCCGCACTGCCGATGGCCGCCTGTATGGCGTGCATGTGAACCCGATCAACGTTGCGCGTGAGTCCACCTCCGGCATCGACGTCGGCCTGCGCTACCGCCTGCAGACCGGCATCGGCGACTTCATCTTCAATGGCACCCACACCTGGGTGAAGAAGCATGACTTCCAGCGCTATGCCGGTGATGTGACCGAAGACCAGTTCGCGATCAACAGCGGTTTCGATATTCCGCGCACCAAGACCAGCGTCAGCGTGACCTGGGAGAAGGATGCCTGGTCGGCCACCGTGTACGGCTCGCGCCTGGGCAAGCTACCGACCTCGGACAGCTACGACCAGGTGTTCGACGAGGAGAGCGGCGACAGCCCGTGGATCAAGGCGACCTACCGCTACAACGCCTCGCTGCAGTACCGCTTCGACGATCACTCGCGGTTGTCGCTGTCGGTGGTCAATGTGTTCAACAAGATGCCGCCGAAGGACAGGACCTATACCGCGTACCCGTACTACGACGTGTCCTGGTTCGACAGCGTCGGCCGCACCATCAACCTGCAGTACACGCACAAGTTCGGCGGCAGCGCGCTGTAAGGGCGCCCCTGCTGGCGGAACGCCACAGACCCCCGCTTCGGCGGGGGTCTTTTTTTGAGCGCCGGCCCAGCGCCAGCCTGAACGGTTCCCGGCCGGTGGTCTGCTGCACGGGGTGCAGGCGGCTTTTTAGGACATGGCTGATTCCGGGCGGGTGACCGTCCTCCCTAGGATCGGTGCATGTTCCGATTCCCTCGCCCTTCCCTGCCCCTGGTCGCGCCGCCGACCACCGCCTCGGTGCTGCTGCGCTGGCTGACGGTGTGCGTGTTCCTGTGCCTGGCGGCCGCCACCGGCTTCTACCTGCTGACCGCGCTGACCGAAGACATCTCCAGCCACCGCCGCGACATGAATGCCGCCGCGTACAGGGCGCAGATCTACTTCGACCAGCGCGAGGCCCTGCTGCGCTACCTGGGCGATTCGGTGGTGGTGGGTGATCCGTCGGTAGCGTCCAGCGAAGGTGTGCGCCAGCTGCCATTGGACGGGCCGGGCGGCAAGCCTGGCCAGCGCCTGCTGCTGTCGCCGCGCGCGGAGCACACGCTGCAGACCCTGCAGACCCATCTGCTGCTGGTCGATGCGCAGGGAACGCATTGGCTGGCGGGTGGGCAGGCCGACGTGGACATCGCCGGCCTGCCCACGTTGCAGGTGCTGCGGCAGCGCAGCGGCACGCTTGCCGGTACCGATCCGGTGTACTGGCTGCGCGCGGGCGATGCCGGGGTCGCCCTGGCCCAACCGGTACAGGCCGGGCCGCAGTCGAGCCAGTGGCTGATGCTGCTGCTGGACAGTGCGGCCGCCTCGGACATGATCGATGGCCAGGGCATCGGCGGCTACGCCCTGCTGGACCGCGATGGACAGCCGGCCCTGTCGAGCCTGGCGCCACGGCTGGACAGTGCGGGCTGGAAAGCGCTGCAGCAGCGCCAGGACGACAGTTTCGGCGTGCTCTGGAGCACGGGCCTGCCGCGCGGCGTGGCCCTGGTGAAGGGGGTGGGCAATGACGGCTGGCGGCTGGTCTATCACCTGCCTCCGCGCCTGCTGCTTGGCGACATGGCGACTTCGCTGCTGATCAGCGGTGCCTTGCTGCTGCTGGCTGGCATTGCCCTGCGCCTGCTGCGGCACCGCGTCGACCGCCAGCTGATCCAACCGGCCCTGCTGCAGCACCGGCGCTTGCTGGAAAGCCTGGATTTCAGTTCGACGGTGATCGACCTGGCGCCGGTCGGCATCTGTGTCCTGCGTCGTAGTGACCGCCAGCTGCTGCTGTCCAACCAGCTGCTGCGCGACTGGCTGGGCGAGGACGGCACCGACAGCGATTGGCAGGCACCGTGGCGCGGGCATGCCGGCGAACGCGGTCGCGGGCTGGAGTTCACCGCACGCGACGGTCGCCAGCTGCAGGTGCTGCATGCGGCCTGCCGTTACCAGGATGATGACGTGCTGCTGTGCGTGTTCCATGACATCTCACGCCATCGGCAGGCGCAGGCGGCACTGTCCTCGGCGCGGCAGGCGGCCGACGCCGCCAACCAGGCCAAGAGTGCGTTCCTGGCGACCATGAGCCATGAAATCCGCACGCCGCTGTACGGGGTGCTTGGCACGCTGGAGCTGCTCGGCCGCACGCCGCTGGATGCGCGCCAGTCGCAGTACCTGCGCACCATCGAAAGTTCCTCGTCGGTGCTGCTGCAGCTGATCAGCGACGTGCTGGATGTGTCCAAGATCGAGTCGGGCCAGCTGAGCCTGGAACCGGCATCGTTCTCGCCGCGCGAGCTGACCGAAAGCGTGCTGCGCAGCTTCGCTGCTGCGGCCACGCGCAAGGGCCTGCAGGTACTGGTCTGCACCGATCCACGGTTGCCGACACGGGTGCTCGGCGATGCCGACCGGATCCGCCAGGTGCTGGGCAACCTGCTCAGCAACGCCATCAAGTTCACCGAGCATGGCCGGGTAGTGCTGCGCGTGCGCCTGGTGCAGCGCGAAGGCGAGTCGAGCGTGCTGGCCTGGCAGGTCACCGATACCGGCGTGGGCATCGCCACCGAGGAACAGGCGCGCCTGTTCGAGCCCTTCCGCCAGGTCCGTGGCGCCGCCAGCGCTCAGGGTACTGGGCTGGGCCTGTCGATCAGCGACCGCCTGGTGCGGTTGATGAGTGGCGAACTGCGCGTGGTCAGCGAACCGGGACTGGGCAGCAGTTTCACCGTGCGCCTGCCCTTGCCGGTGCTGGCCGCGACCGAGGACGGCCCGGCGTTGCTGGCCGAACCACCGGTCTACGTGCGCGGCCGCGATCGCGAGCTCGTCGACAGTGCCTGTGGCTGGCTGCGCCGCTGGGGTGCCAATGCGCAGCCGCTGCAGGGCGATCCTGCCCTGCTCGACCACGCCGGTGCGATCCTGATGGATGGCGAGGCGGAACAGCCGCTGGCCTGGCAGGGACCGCGGGTGCTGGCCTCGATCGATGGTGGCGACCAACCCGCACCTGCTGCCGATGGCGCGCTGCTGGTCACCCTGCACGGCATGTCTTCGATCGCCCTGGCGGTTGCACGCCAGCAGCGGCAGTGCGCAACGCTGCCGACCGCAGCGCGCGATGTGCAACCGGGCCCGCTGGGACTGCGGGTGCTGGCCGTGGAAGACAATCCCATCAACCGGGTGATCCTGGCCGAACAGCTGCAGGCCCTGGGCTGCGAGGTGGAGCTTGCCCAGGATGGCGTCGAGGCGTTGCAGCTGTGCCAGACCCAGGACTTCGACCTGGTGGTCACCGACATCAACATGCCGCGCATGGACGGCCACACCCTGGCGCGCCGGCTGCGGGCGGAGGGCACTCTGCTGCCCGTGATCGGCGCCACTGCCAACGCCACCGCCGAGGAGCGCGAGCGCTGCCTGGCCAGCGGCATGCAGGGCTATCTGAGCAAACCCATCGACATCGCACGCCTGCGTCAGGCGCTTTCCGCCGTTCGCCAAGGAGATCCCGCATGACCCGCCGTGTCCTGATCCTGGAAGACCAGCCGTTCCAACGTGGTTACCTCGTCAATCTGTTCAGCGCGCGTGCCGGCGTGCAGGTCGACGCCTGCGAAGACGTGGAGGCGGCGATCGCCCTGTGTGCCTGCCAGGCCTATGACCTGGTGGTGAGCGATCTGTTGATGCCGGGCCAGGATGGCATCCAGTTCATCCAGGCACTGGCCGCGCAGCCGCGCCCGCCGCGGCTTGCCGTGGTCAGCGCAGCCTCGCGGCGGATGATGAGTTCGGCACGGTTGATGGCCGAATCACTGGGCCTGGACGTGGTCGGCCTGTTGGCCAAGCCGGTCGCCGCCAGCGATGTCGATGCGCTGCTCGATGCACTGGCGCAGGCGCGGCCAGCGGTGCGCACCAGCCCGGCGGCGCTGACGCCCGAGCCGGATGCGGCGCAGCTGCGACAGGCGCTGGCCGACGGCAGCCTGACCGCCTGGTTCCAGCCGAAGAAGTCGTTGCAGTCCGGGCGCGTGGTTGCCGCCGAGGCACTGGTGCGCTGGCGCCACCCGCAGCTGGGGACGCTGGCACCCGGCAGTTTCCTGCCGGCGCTGTGCCGTCATGGCCTGGAGGGCGAACTGCTGCGGGCGATGCTCACCGCCAGCATCTGGGCACAGGCGCGCTGGCGCGCGCAGGGATTCCGCGTGCCGGTATCGATCAACCTGCCACCGCACCTGCTGGAGCAGTCCGATCTTCCGGATGAACTGCTGGCGCTGACCCTGGCCGCGGGCGGCACTCCGGCGGATCTGTGCTTTGAACTGATGGAGAACAGCACCACCCGCCACGTCAGCGACTTCTATGCTGGCGCGTGCCGGTTGCGGATGAAGGGCTTCGGCCTGGCCCAGGACGATTTCGGCCAAGGGCTGAGCTCGGTGCACAACCTGGTCAACACCCCCTTCACCGAGGTCAAGATCGATCGTGCGCTGGTCAGCGGTTGCGCGCGCGATCCCGCCCTGCACCTGACCTTGACCACGGTGATCGCGCTGGCCAACCAGCTCGGCCTGACCATCGTTGCCGAAGGCGTGGAGAGTGATGCCGATCTGGCCGCGCTGCGCCAGCTCGGCTGCAACCAGGTACAGGGCTTCCTGATTTCGCAGGCGCTGCCCTCCGACGACTTCACCCGTCTGCTGGACGAAGATGCTCCTGATGAGGGCGCGCGCGGCAGCCGTGCAGCGTCGCGCTGACAGGCGTGGCTGAAAGGCTTCACAATCCCATCAAGAGTCTTTGACGATCCTCTCTGCGCGGCGGTACCGGCCGTGCCCTGGGCCCTTCGGGCCGCCATCGACCGCCTACTGCTCCGAGACCTGTCCATGCCGGCCGAGGCCGCTCCCGTACGCCGACTCGCCCGCCGCTCCCTGCGTGTACATGCCCTGTTGATTGGCGTGGTGGTGCTGGCCACCCTGCAGGCCGGCCTGCTGCTGTCCACAGGCAGCCAGCTGTTCAACGAAGAAGAAGGCAAGATCCGCTATCACTTCCGCCGCCTGGACGGCACGCTGCAGGAACAGGAACGCTTCCTGCGGCAATGGCGCCTGCATGACGTGGGCAATCGCGGGCAGCCTGTGGACGAGGCCGCCTCAGGTACACAGCCCAGCCCGCTGTTCGCCAGTTTCGCGCGGATCGGTGCCGACGGCGGCGCTTCGACACAGGCAACGGCCGAACTGGGCGACCGCTTCCTGCGCTTCTACGGTGCTTTCTGGGCGGCCTCGCGGTTTCCACCGCCGCAGTGCCTGCTGGTCGATGGCCAGGGCCGCCGTGGCCTGCTTGCACCGATCCAGACAGTGCGTGGTGACCCGGGCCAGAGCAGCCCGCATCACCTGCAACCGGCGCTGACCGCCATCCACCAGGTCCTGCGCGAACGGCCGGCGCTGCGTCGCGGCAACGTGGTGTGGACGCCGGTGGCCTGGCGCGAGGGACAGACCCGGCTGCTTGCCATCGCGCACGCGCCGCAGGATGCCCGCCTGTGGGGCGAGAGCGAGGACGAGTCGCTGGCCGCAGTGGCCTGCCTGCTGGATCCCGGCCGCGTTGATGACTACCGCCAGGTGATGGGGACACCGGTGTTCGAACGGATGTCGCTGTTCGATGGCAACGGCCGCCTGCTGCTCGGTGATGCCAACGATGCCAGCCGCGCCGGCACCTCATGGCGCGCGGGCCTGGACGGCCTGCTGTTCCGCATGCGCAGCGAACACGGCTGGCTGGCGGTGTATCACGTGGGCTGGCAACAGGTGTTCCAGCACCCGCGCGGGCCACTGCTGGGCAGCATGGTGGTGGCGTTGCTGCTGGCCACCGGTGGCGTGCTGATCCTGCGTGCCTACCGGCGCTCGGTGATCGAACCACTGCGCCGCAACCATGCGCGGTTGCTGGAAAGCGAGGCCTTCAGCCGCACCATCCTCGACAACGCGCCGATCGGGTTGTGCCTGCTGCGCCGTACCGATGGCCGCGTGCTGCTGGACAACGCGCTGGCACGTCAGTGGCTGGGGGAAGACCACGACGACGGTGGCTGGCACGGGCCCTGGCGACGCAGCGTGCTCGCCGCTGGCGGCACCACGGCAGGCGACGGCCTTGCCTACACCACGCCGGACAACCGCCACCTGCTGATCACCGCGACGCCCGCGCGCTATCGCGGCGCACCCGCTGTGCTGTGCCTGTTCATCGACCTCAGCAGCCAGCACGAGGCCGAACAGGTGCTGCAGCAGGCACGCCGTGCGGCCGACCAGGCCAACCGCGCCAAGAGCCAGTTCCTGGCCACCATGAGCCATGAGATACGCACCCCGCTGTATGGCGTGCTCGGCACGCTGGAGCTGCTGGGCCTGACCCCGCTGGATGCGCGCCAGCAGGACTACCTGGACACGATCCAGCGCTCCTCATCGACATTGATGCAGCTGATCAGCGACATCCTGGATGTCAGCAAGGCCGAGGCCGACCAGCTGAGCCTGGAGCCCGGCGCGTTCGACCCGGTGCGGTTGACCGAGGACGCGCTGGACTCCTACGCCGCTGCCGCCGCCCACAAGGACCTGCAGTTCTATGCCTGCATCGATCCGGACGTGCCGGCTGCGGTCAACGGTGATGCCGCGCGCATCCGCCAGATCCTCAACAATCTCATCAGCAATGCGCTGAAGTTCACCGACAGCGGCCGGGTCGTGGTGCGCCTGGGTGCACAGCGTATTGATGACCGCTGCTGGCTGCGCTGGCAGGTGGCCGATACCGGCATCGGCATTGCCAGCGAGCACCAGGCACATCTGTTCGAACCTTTCTTCCAGGCCAACCCCGGCACCGATGCGATGCGCGGCACCGGATTGGGCCTGGCGATCTGTGCGCACCTGACCACGATGATGGATGGCCAGCTGCGGGTGGTCAGCGAAAGCGGCCTGGGCAGCAGTTTCTCGGTCGAGCTGCCGCTGCCCGAGGCAACACCCGATCCGCTGCAGGCGGCTTCACCGCGATTGCCGCCAGCGTTGCCGGTGCACGTCCGCGGCAGCGTCCGCGAGTTCGCACAATCGATATGCGAGCGCTTGCAGCAGCGCGGCGCACAGGCCAGCGTGCATCGCGACGATGCGCCGGAGCTTGCCGATCCCGGCGCGGTGATGCTCGACCTGGTGCTGGACGAGGGCACGCCCACGTGGAGTGGACCGCAGGTGGTGGCGTGCCGCGAAGGCGGAATGCAGCCACAGCAGGTGCGGGGACATTGGCAGGTCGGCGTGCATCGTCTGGATGCGATCGTGCTCGCGCTGGCGGCTGCGGCCGGGCGAGCAGTGCCCGCCGAGGTCAACGGACGTCTGCCGGCGCCACGCAGGTTCGGGCTGCAGGTTCTTGTCGCCGAAGACAACCCGATCAACCAGGCGATCCTGCGTGGCCAGCTGGAGCAGCTCGGCTGCCACGCCGTGGTCGCCAGTGACGGCAATGAAGCCCTGCACTATTGGCCGCAGCGTCCCTTCGCCCTGGTGTTGACCGACCTCAACATGCCGGGACTGGATGGTTACGGACTGGCCCGTGCACTGCGCGCGCGTGGGGTTGACGTACCGATCCACGGCGCCACCGCCAACGCCGACCCCGCCGAACGGCAACGCTGCCACGAGGCGGGAATGCAGGGCGTACTGGTCAAGCCGATCACCCTGGCAGCACTGCAGCGCCTGCTGACCCAGGTTGCGAGCCAGCCGCACCGCGGCCCCATCGACGACCAAGCCGATGCTCCTCTGCAGGTTCCGGAAACCATGCAGGCGCTGTTCGTGCAGACCATGCAGGCCGACCTGGACAGCCTGCAGCGGGCGATCGACGATGCCGCGCCGGAACGCGTGGCACAGGTGCTGCACCGCATCCGCGGCGCACTGGTGATCGTGGGCGCACCGGCACTGGTGGCGCACGGCCAGCAGATCGAACAGCAGATCGGCGACGGCGACGCGTTGCCTGCCCTCGCCTCGGCGCTCGCGCATTTCCAACGGCGCCTGCGCCGGCTGCTGCAACCCCTGGTGCACGTCGCCGCCCCCTCATCCCCCAGCAAGCCGACACCACCATGACCACCCGCATCCTCATCGCTGACGACCACCCGATCGTGCTTGCCGGCATCCGCGATGTCCTGGCCGGCGAACTGGACCTGGACGTGGTCGGCGAGGCCGCCGATCCGGCGACCTTGGTCGAGCTGATGACGAGCACCCTGCCCCATGCGGTGATCACCGACTACAGCATGCCCGGGGGGGACAGCTTCGGCGATGGCATCAAGCTGATCTCGTTCCTGCGCCGCAGCTTCCCCGATGTGCGTCTGCTGGTGTTGACGATGGTCTCCAACCCCTCGCTGGTGGCGGCCATGTATGCAGCCGGTGCCAGCGGCGTGGTGCTCAAGAGCCACGGCCTGGGCAGCCTGGTGCAGGCGCTGCGCACGGTGCTGGCCGACCGCATCTACCGCCCACCGGGCCTGCTGCCGGTTGCCGCCGCAGAACCGGCGGATGCCGAGGCGGTGCTGGCGCGCCTCTCGCCGCGCGAACTCGAAGTCATCCGTCTGTTCACCGGCGGCATGAGCGTGGGCGACATCGCCCGCCAGCTGCAGCGCAGTGCGAAGACGGTCAGCACGCAGAAAATCAACGCGATGCGCAAACTGGGCGTGGACAGCGACCAGGCGCTGATCGAGTACTGCCTGCAGTCGTCGATGTTCGGCTGAGGCCTCCACATCGCTGAACCGTGCCCCGCCTCTGTGCAGGGCACGACGTGCTTTAGGAAACGCCTGATTCCATCGGACAGGGCTGATTTCTAGTCTGGATGCATCCCGCCACGGTGACGATTTCCCATCGTCATCGCGTTGCCGGCGGGAGCGAAACCGGATGGCGCCTGCAGTGGCCATCGCACCCGGTTTCCACAGCGACGCGGCCCTGCCGCGCCAGATCGCGCAGCCGCGCTGCGCCCTGCCACAGGAATCCACCAGCATGAACGCCTCTCCCCCACGGCGCCGCCGTGCGTCCGCCTGCGCGCGCGCTTCGCGCCTCCCCTTGATTCCCAGCCTGCTGGCCAGCGCGCTGTGGGCCGCCCTGCCCGTGCACGCGGCCGAACTGCAGGGGCCGTTGAAGGTTACCGATGGCGGCAGCCTGCAGATGGGCGCCGACGACACCCTGTCGCACAGTGCCGGTGGCTACGCGCTGGAGGCCAATGGTGTCGGCAGCACCATTACCGTCAATGGTAGCTGGATCTCCAGCACCGGAGGCGGCAGCGGCATCCTTGCCAGCGCCGGCGGCAGCGTCCTGATCGAGGGCGGCATCCTGCAGGTCGGCGATGGCAGCACCACCGTCGGCTATGCGCTGAACGCCAGCGGTGCGGGCAGCGTGATCCGGGCCAACAACCTGGTCATCAATGCCTATCGCAACGGCTCCGGCTACGGCACGGTCAATGCCACCGGCGGTGGCAAGGTGTGGTTGAACGGTGGCAGTGTCAGCAGCGGCGGGCACGCGCTGTATTCCACTGGGCGCGGCAGCGAGCTGCACGTGGCCGGTACGGAGATCAATGGCGGTGCCAACAGCGCGGTGTACGCCGAGGGTGGCGCGCTGCTGTCGCTGGAATCGCTGACGATGACCTTCGCCGACGCCAGCAGCGGCTACAGCGGTCGCGTGTCCTCCAACGGCAGCGGCAGCGTGCTGTCGCTGCGCGATGTGGACGTGGTCAACGGCTACTTCGATATCGACAACGGTGGCACGCTGCAGATCGTGGGCGGCAGTGCCAGCAGCAGCGGCAGCAGCATCCGCCTGCTGGGCAACAGAATCAACCGCGTATACTCCACCGCCGATATCACCGGCGGCCGCTTCGAGACCATCGGCGGCTATGGCGTCAACGTCAACAGCTGGGCCAAGCTGACCACCAACGGCGCCCACTTCACCGTGCGTGATGGCTACTCCGGCATCTGGCTGTCCGGCGCGGACTCGCTGGCCGACCTCACCGATACCACGATCAGCACCCATGGCGACAACGGCTACGGCCACGGCGTGGACGTCTGGGGTGGCACTGCCACGATCACCGGCGGCAGCATCGATACCCACGGCGATGGGGTCTACGGCCTGCGCGCCTCGGGCAGCAATCCACCGACGCCCTATTCGCGCATCCGCGCCAAGGATCTGGACATCACCACCTACGGCACCGGTGGCGGCGGTGTCTTCCTCGGCGGCAGCACGGCCGATGCGCAGCTGGACGGCGGCTCGATCACCACGCGGGGTGCCTCCTCGTTCGGCATCGTGCAGATGAATACCGCCAAGCTCACCGCCGACAACCTGAGCATCCAGGCACAGGGGACGAATTCGGGTGCCTATCGTTCCTACATCACGGTGTTCGGGCCGTACTGGGACCGTCTGGTATTCAACAACAGCAGCCTGCAGACCCAGGACGGTCCTGCGCTGTGGCTGCAGGGCAGCAACCACGAGCTGACGCTCAACAATACCGACGTGGTCGCGCGCCAGCAGGGCAACGTCGACGGTGGCCGCCTGCTGCGGGTGAGCGATACGGTGTTCACCGATGGAAGCTCGGTCGCCACCGCAGACATTCTTTTCACCGCCGACAACAGCCGCCTGACCGGCGATGTCGTGGTCGACAGCGCCACCGCCAACGTGCAGATGACGCTGCGCAACGGCACCGTGTTCAACGGCGCGCTGCGCAACGACTCCGGCTACCAGGTCGCGCAGCTGGCGATGGACGGCAGCAGCCAGTGGAACGTGCGTGGAAGTTCCAGCGTCGGCTCGCTGGACCATGCCGGCACCATCGCCTTCGTCGCGCCCACCACCGACGACTTCAAGACCCTGACCGTCACCGGGGACTATGTCGGCAACGATGGCCATTGGCTGTTCAACCGCGCGCTGGGCGACGATGCCTCGCTGGGTGACCAGCTGGTGATCCAGGGCAACAGCAGTGGCACGGCCTCTGTCAGCGTGCGCAACGCGGGGGGCGCCGGCGCCCTGACCAGCGAAGGCATCCGCCTGATCAGCGTGGCTGGCCAGTCCGATGCGCAGTTCTCGCTGCAGGGACGCGCGGTAGCCGGCGCTTACGACTACTTCCTGTACAAGGGTGGCGTCGCCACGCCGGACGACGGCAACTGGTACCTGCGCTCGGAATACGTACCACCGGTCGATCCGCCGGAACCGCCCGATCCGCCGGAGCCGCCGATTGATCCGCCGACTCCGCCGATTGACCCCCCTGCTCCGCCGATTGATCCGCCGATCGATCCGCCGGTCGACCCGCCGCTGCCGCCAGCGCCGCCGCGCGTGGAGCGCCCGGAGCCAGCCGTGTATATGGCCAACCAGAGCAGCGCGCTGCGCATGTTCCGGCACAGCCTGTACGACCGCAGTGGCGATCCTGCCGATGCAACCGACGGCGGCAGCGACGCCGTTGCCTGGGCACAGGTGCGCAGCAGCCAACCCGGCAGCCGCGGCAGCCAGGTCGATGTGGACAGCGAGCTCAACAGCGTGCTGCTGGGCGTCGGTCGTCGCTTCGAAGCCAATGCCGGTGGCCAGCTGCAGGCGGGTGTGATGGCCGGCCAGGGCCGGGCGCGCAACGACAGCCGTTCGCAGGTGACCGGTTACACCGCGCACGGTGTGGTCAACGGCACCAGCCTGGGCCTGTATGCCACCTGGCTGCAGGACGCGCGGATGGACAGCGGTGCGTATGTGGACAGCTGGTTGCAGTACGGGCGGTTCCGCAACAGCGTGCAGGGCGAAGGTCTGCAGAAGGAGCACTACCGCTCGCGCAGCTGGACCGGATCGGCCGAGGCAGGCTATGTACTGCCCGTGCAGCGCACGGTGCAGCGCGGTGTCTACCTGGAGCCACAGCTGCAGGTGATCCACAGCCGTTACGATGCCGACCGCGTGGTCGAGGCCAACGGCACGGTGGTTGAAGGTTACGACAAGGACAGCACCACCACGCGTGTGGGCCTGCGCCTGTACACGCGTTCGCTGACGCAGGGCCAAGGGCAGGTGCAGCCGTTCGTCGCGGTGAACTGGTGGTCCGGTGGCAACGACACGGCCATCGCCGTGGACGGCGAACGCCTGCGCCGGCAGTTGCCGCGTGACATCTACGAAGCCAAGGCCGGCGTGCAGGTGAATCTGTCGGGTGGCTGGCGCGGCTGGGGCGAGATCAGCCGGCAGACCGGCGGCATGGGCTTCCGCGATACCAGCGGTCAGCTGGGCGTCTCTTACCGCTGGTAAGCGCTGCCACGGGTGAGCCCAGAGAGGGGTCCGGCGATGCGTCGTCGGACCCCTTGTTGTTTTCCACACCACGCGTGGAAATCGATGGGGGTTGGATGTGGACAAGTGGCCGTAAGCCGCGCACGGCAAGGGTTTTCGAGGCTGGTGATTTTTTGTCCAGCCCATCGGCGGTGCAAACAGCTGCGTGTTTTCCACATAGCAGGTGGAAAGCGATGCGGACTTGATGTGGACAACCCGCCTTGAACGTTGTGCCGCAAGCGTTTCAAGGCATGGCGATATTTTGTCCAGGCGCCTCATCGGTTTTCCACACGCGACGTGGAGAGCCGTGGGGGTTTGATGTGGACAAGTCGCCGCGAGCCATGCAGGCCAGGCGTTTCAACGCGTGGTGATTTTCTGTCCACTGCCACCCGCAACACCGGGCTGGTGCTTGCGCAGCGCAGACGTGCAATGGCACTACCGCTGCGTTCCCGTGCTGACAGGCGCCCGATACAACAAGACCCCGCATTGCGGGGTCCTGTGGGCAATCACTGCGCTGCGTCGTCGATCAGACGTTGAAGCGGAAATGCAGGATGTCGCCTTCCTGCACGCGATATTCCTTGCCTTCCAGGCGCAGGCGACCCGCTTCCTTGGCGCCGGCTTCGCCCTTGTACTTGATGAAATCGTCATACGCGATGGTTTCGGCGCGGATGAAGCCCTTCTCGAAGTCGGTGTGGATGACCGCGGCAGCCTGCGGCGCGGTGGCGCCCTTGCGCACGGTCCACGCACGGACTTCCTTCACGCCTGCGGTGAAGTAGGTCTGCAGGCCGAGCAGGCTGTAGGCTGCGTTGATCACGCGGTTCAGGCCCGGCTCGGTCAGGCCGAGGTCGGCCAGGAACGTATCGCGGTCTTCGTCGTCCAGCTGCGACAGCTCTTCTTCGATCGCTGCCGACACCGGCACCACCTGTGCGCCTTCTTCGGCGGCACGGGCGCGCACCGCATCCAGGTGCGGGTTGTTCTCGAAACCGTCTTCCAGCACGTTGGCGATGTACATCACCGGCTTCAGGGTCAGCAGGAACAGATCGCGCACCAGCGCCTTCTCTTCCTCGTCCAGGCCCGCCGAACGGCCGGCCTTGCCGTCAGCCAGCGCGGCCTGCAGCTTGGCCAGCACCGGCTTGCGTGCCGCTGCTTCCTTGTCGCCGCCCTTGGCCGCACGCTCGGCGCGGTTCAGTGCCTTCTCGACGCTGTCCAGGTCGGCCAGGGCCAGTTCGGTATCGATGGTGTCGATGTCCGAGATCGGGTCGACCTTGTTGTTGACGTGGATGACGTCAGCGTTCTCGAAGCAGCGCACCACGTGGGTGATCGCATCCACTTCGCGGATGTGGGCCAGGAACTTGTTGCCCAGGCCCTCGCCGCTGGCGGCACCGGCCACCAGGCCGGCGATGTCGACGAACTCGACCGCCGTCGGGATGACCTTCTGCGGGTTGATGATCGCTGCCAGTTCGTTCAGGCGCGGATCCGGCACCGGCACGATGCCGACGTTCGGTTCGATGGTGCAGAACGGGAAGTTCGCCGCGGCGATGCCCGCCTTGGTCAGCGCGTTGAACAGGGTCGACTTGCCGACGTTGGGCAGGCCGACGATGCCGCATTTGATACCCATGGGTGACAGCTCTCTGGGGTGAAAGTGATTGGGGAAACAGCGGCGTGGGCGCTGCTTTTCCAATCATTCTCCGTACCGACCAACGGTCGGTACCTACCGGTACAATTATTTCGGGGTGTGCAGCCGCTTCATCGCTTCGCTGAAATCGCCCTGCACCGCCAACGGCAGCACGTCGATCGCATCGTCGATGGCGCGCGAGATCAGTACTTCATCGTCCTTGGAGGGGCGTCCCAGCACCCAGCCCACCACGCGATCCTTGTGGCCGGGATGGCCGATGCCCACGCGGAGGCGATGGAACTTGCCGTGGCCGAGCAACCGGATGGTGTCACGCAGGCCGTTCTGTCCACCGTGGCCACCGTCGAACTTCAGCCGCGCCACGCCGGGCGCCAGGTCCAGTTCGTCGTGGGCCAGCAGGGTTTCCTCCGGCTCGATCTTCCAGAACCGCTGCGCGGCGGTGACCGACTTGCCGCTGAGGTTCATGAAGGTGGCGGGCTTGAGCAGCCACAACGTCTGTCCGGCGATGTCGACCTTGGCGGTCTCGCCAAACAACTTGCTGTCCACGTTCCAGCGTGCACCGGCCTTTTCGGCCAGGGCCTCAACGAAATGAAACCCGGCATTGTGCCGGGTCCGGGCATGCTCCGATCCGGGGTTGCCCAGACCGACGATCAGTCGCAATCCTGCCATCGTTCCATCCAGATACGGCGCCTGCCCCGAAGGACAGGCGCCGCGGGGTATTACTCGGCCGCTGCTTCTTCAGCGTCGGCAGCATCCTGCTTGCCGTGCTTGGCAGTGACGATCGCGTCGTCGTGGTCCTTGCCCAGCGCCAGCGCCGGGATTTCCACGCCCTTCGGCAGCTTGATGTCCGACAGGTACACAACGTCGCCAGCCTTCAGCTCGCCCAGGTCGACTTCGATCGACTCCGGCAGGTCCTTCGGCAGGCAGCTGATGGCCACTTCCTTCAGTTCGTGGGCGACCACGACGTCGGCAGCCTTGCCAGCCGGCGAGGTGTCTTCGTTGATGAAGTGCAGCGGAACCGAAGCGGTCAGCTTCTCGTTCTCGTTCACGCGCAGGAAGTCCAGGTGCATGATCAGCTGCTTGAACGGATGGCGCTGCATGTCACGCAGCAGCACCTTCTGCACCTGGCCGTCCAGGTTCAGGTCCAGGATCGAGGCATAGAACCACTCGTTCTGCTGGGCCAGCCAGATTTCGTTGTGGTCCAGGCTGATGGCGACCGGTTCGGCGTTGCCGCCGTACACGATCGCCGGGATCACACCAGCGGTACGCAGGCGGCGGCTCGCACCCTTACGCTGCAGTTCACGCTTGGTGACCTTGATTTCATGGGTCTTCGACATTTTCGACTACTCGGTTGTTGCCTTGCCTTGCGGCTTGGCGGTTGAAGGCACTTCCGCGACCAGAAGTGCCCAGTGTGTCCCTGCCGTTGCCGGCGGGGACGAAAAAATCAATCGACGTACAGCGAGCTGACCGACTCGCCGAAGGCGATGCGGCGCATCGTTTCGGCCAGCATTTCCGCCACGCTCAGCTGGCGGATCTTGCTGCACACCCGCGCGGCGTCCTTCAGCGGGATGGTGTCGGTCACCACCAGCTCATCGAGCTGGGAGTTGGTGATGTTGTCCACCGCCGGGCCCGACAGCACCGCGTGGGTGCAGTAGGCGGCGACCTTGAGCGCACCGCGCGCCTTCAGGGCAGCGGCAGCGGCGCACAGGGTTCCGGCGGTATCGACAATGTCATCGACCATCACGCAGGTCTTGCCTTCGACGTCACCGATGATGTTCATCACGGTGGAGACGTTGGCGCGCGGACGGCGCTTGTCGATGATCGCCAGGTCGGCGTCATCCAGGCGCTTGGCCACCGCACGGGCGCGGACCACGCCGCCCACGTCCGGCGACACCACGATCAGGTTCTCGGTGCCGTAGGCGCGCCAGATGTCGGCCAGCAGCAGCGGAGAGGCATACACGTTGTCGACCGGAATATCGAAGAAACCCTGGATCTGGTCGGCGTGCAGGTCGACCGTCAGCACGCGATCGGCGCCGGCGGTGCTGAACATCTTCGCCGCCAGCTTGGCGGTGATCGGCACGCGCGAGGAACGCATGCGGCGATCCTGGCGCGAGTAGCCGAAGTACGGCACCACGGCGGTCACGCTGGCTACCGATGCGCGCTTGAGCGCGTCGATCAGCACCAGCAGTTCCATCAGGTTTTCCGCGCTCGGCGCCGAGGTCGGCTGGATCACGAACACGTCCTGCTTGCGGACGTTCTCTTCGATCTCCACCTGCACTTCGCCATCGGAAAAGTGCGAGACCAGCGCCTTGCCGGGGCGCACTCCCAGTTCCTTGCAGATGTTCTGCGCCAGACGTTTGTTGGCGTTGCCGGAAAAGACCAGCAGGTTCGGGGACTCTTGCATCATGATTGTCTCGGGCGGGGACGAGTGGCGGGGATCCGGTAGCGGCAAGGACCACGTCGGCCCCTGCTGCTGACAACACCGCGGCTGTTCCCACGTCCCGCGCAGATGATGCGCTGGAAGGCGCGGACGCAGCCGCATTGGCAGGGGCGGGAGGATTCGAACCTCCGAATGCCAGGATCAAAACCTGGTGCCTTGGGCCTCTTGGCGACGCCCCTGCATTGATGAATCAGTGTTGCTCGAGTGCATCCAGCAGTGGCGAACGTGCAACGCCCGCAGCCACCCTTGCCCGCAACTCCTTCGACAACTTCGCTCGTCCCTGCTCGGCGGCAGCCTGCGAATCGAACTCGACGAAACAACCACTTCCCGAACCGGTCAGACGTGCCGTGCCGATGTCGCTCAACGCAGCAAGCACCGCCTCGACGGCAGGCTCACGGCGGCGCAGCACCGGTTCGAACACGTTCCCGACCAGCGAGCCGGAAGCGAAGTCCTCTATTTTCGCCTGTGGACTGTCGCGCGTCAAATCCGGATCAGCGAACAGGAGGGGGGTGGGCACATGAACGCCCGGTTCGACCACCACATACCAGGCCTGCGGCAGGGTGATCGGCCGCAGCCGCTCGCCCACCCCTTCGGCCCAGGCGTTGTGGCCACGCACGAACACCGGCACGTCGGCGCCGAGACGCAGCCCCAGCGCGGCCAGCGCATTTTCGTCCAGCCCCGCACCCCAGAGGCGGTTCAACACCACCAGCACGGTGGCCGCGTCGGACGAACCGCCGCCGAAACCGCCGCCCGCAGGAACGTGCTTTTCGACGATGATGTCGACACCTTTATCGACATTCGCCGCTTCTTTGAGCATCCGCGCTGCACGAACGGCCAGATCATCGGCCTCGGCGACGCCGGCCAGGCCCTCGCCCTGCCGTCGCACCTGGCCGTCTTCACGCATGCGCAGGCCGATCCGATCGCCCCAGTCGAGCAGGCGGAACACCGTCTGCAGCTCGTGGTAGCCGTCGGCACGGCGGCCGGTGATGTGCAGGAACAGGTTCAGCTTGGCCGGGGCCGGCCACCAGGACCAGCCCGCGTCTTCCCCCCGCGCGTTCATGGTGCGCCCTGGCCCCATTGGTCAACCAGCAGGCGCACCTTGGCGTCGCCATTGACCGCTTCGACCCTGCGCGGCAGGGCCGGCCGACCGGCTTCGGCCGGGTACCAGTCCAGATACTGGATCACCCAGCCCATCTGCTGCATGCGCCGCGGACGGCCATCCGCATCACGATCGATCTTTCCCGGCCCCGCGCTGTCGCCGGCGACCAGCCCGCGTACCCAGTCCGGCAGCTGATTGACCGGAATATCCCAGCCGGTCGCCTCCAGCAGCAGTGCCTGTGCGTCTTCACCCTCGCGCGGACCACCGGCCAGTCCTTCCAGGCGCCCGGCTTCATGGTGGGTATCACCGCTCAACTTCCAGCTCTGGCGGGTCACCGGGGCGCTCAGTTCGACGACATAGCGCTGGCCTTCCTGTTTCCAGTCAATGCGGCCGCTGCCACCGTCCTTGCCCTTGCTGACCGCCACCCGGCCCTGGAAATTCCAGTCCGCTGCCGAACGCACGGCATCCACGCGCGCCGCCTCGGCGGCGGCCGCTTCGGCGGAAACGGTGGTGACCACGGCCGGCGCCGGCGTTTTCTGCCGGCCAACGGTGGTACAGGCACTCAGGGCCAGGGTCACGGCCACCAGCAACAACGGCCGGATCGTGGAAACACTCATGGATTGAATTTCTCGCGGGCGCGCAGCAGCGCGCGGTTTTCAGGGTCGAGCCTGGCCGCTTCCTCGAAGAAGTGACGGGCTTCATCGTGCTTGCCCAGGACCCACAGCACCTCGCCCACGTGGGCGGCGATTTCCGGGTCCTTGGCCAGCGTCCAGGCGCGGCGCAGCTGCACCAGCGCGTCGGCGTTGCGTCCCAGCCGATACAGCACCCAGCCATAGCTGTCGACGATGGCCGCGTTGTCCGGCTCGGCCACGCGCGCGCGGTCGATCAGTTCGAGCGCTTCCTGGTAGCGGCCGGTACGGTCGGCCAGGGTGTAGCCCAGTGCGTTCAGTGCCGGCACGTTCTCCGGCTCGGTCACCAGGATCTTGCGCAGATCGGCCTCGGCGCGGGCGATGTCATCGCGACGCTCCCAGGCCAGCGCACGGGCATACAACAGGCCGTTCTCGTCCGGATACGCCGCCAGGCCACGGGCCAGTGCATCGATCTCGCCGGGAAGGTCGTCGGCGCGCTGGCGCAGCTCGGCTTCCAGCAGATACGCGTCGCGCCGCACATCGTCATCGACGCCGGCATCGGACTGGATCGCATGCACTTCATCCAGCGCCAGCGACTGCCGGCCTGCCAGCCCCTGCGCATTGGCCGCACGCAGGCGCGCTTCATTCAGCTCATCGCCGCCGGGCACGCTGTGGTACCAGTTGACCGCCTCCGGGTAGCGCTTGAGGTACTCGGCGATCTTGCCGAGCAACAGGCGCTGCGCCGGGTCCGGCTTGGCCGCCTGCCGCGACAGTTCGTTGTACAGGTTGGACAGCGCGGCCTTGTCGCCCTGCTTGGCCAGCAGCGAAGCGCGCATTCCCCAGGTCTGCACATTCTGCGGACCGACCGCCAGCACGCGCTCGGCCGCTGCCGGCTGGCCGAGGCTGTCATAGGCGATGGCCACCGCATTGCGCAGTTCCGGATCCTGGCGGGTCTTCGGTTCCACCCCACGCAGCAGCGACAGCGCCTGCTCGGTCTGTCCGGCCTGCTGCAGCTGGCTGGCCCTCAGCAAAGCGACGCGCGGCTCCTCGGGGAAGCGCTTGACCACCTCGTCGATCATGCGCCGCGCCAGCTCGGGCTTTTCCATGCGCAACGCCAGGCGTCCAAACTCCTGCCAGGCCTCGATCTTCTGGGGAATGGCGTTCGCATCGACCAGCTCGCCCAGCACCTGGGCCGGCACGGCCGGATCGCGGCCGCCGCCGATCAGGGCGCCCAGGGCGAACTTCCAGCCCTCGTCGCCCGGATCCTGCAACAAGGCCTGAAGCTCGCCGCGCGCAGTCTTCACATCGCCCTGGCGCATCGCCAGCGCACCGGCGGCGCTGCGCATCGCCAATGAGCGTGGCGCACGCTGCTGCCACAGGGCCAGGCCCTTGGCCGCAGCATCATCCTCGTTGGCCAGCATGGCGATGCGGGTCGCCCGCTCGGCCAGGCCGGCGTCGCCGTCGGTCTGCTGGGCGGCCTGCAGATACCAGCGCGCGGCCTCGGCCAGCTTGCCCGCCTGCAGGGCGAACTCACCAGCCAGGACCGGCTCCAGCGCCAGTTCCTCAGTCACCGCGGGCCGTGCGGGCGCCTTGGCGGGCACCGCCGCCAGGGCCTGGGCACAGGCCAGAGACAGCAGCAGAACACTGGGGATGCGAATCAATGCGGGCATCGTCGGCATCGGGGCCTTAAAATGTCGTCCAATGGCCAGCAGCTTATCGCAAGCAACTGAACAATGACCCTGTGGGTGCTCGGACTGAATCACCAGACCGCACCGGTGGAACTGCGCGAACGCGCAGCCTTCGCCGGTGACGCGTTGCCGCGCGCGCTCGGTTCGCTGCGCGATACCCCGCAGATCGCCGAGGCGGTACTGCTGTCCACCTGCAACCGCACCGAGCTGTATGCCGTGGCCGAGTCCGCGCAGGCACTGGACCAGTGGCTGCACGCCCAGGCCGGCGACCTGCAGGGCTATCTGTACCAGCACGCCGACGCCGATGCCGTGCGCCACCTGTTCCGGGTGGCGACGGGGCTGGATTCGATGGTGCTGGGCGAGCCGCAGATCCTCGGCCAGGTGAAGGACGCGTGGTCGACCGCGCGCGACCACGGCCTGCTCGGCCAGCGCCTGGACCGGCTGTTCCAGCAGACGTTCTCGGTGGCCAAGCGCGCGCGTACCGATACCCAGGTCGGCGCCAACCCGGTATCGGTGGCCTCGGCGGCGGTGCGCCTGGCGCAGAACGCCTTTGCCCGCCTGGATGATTCCACCGTGCTGCTGGTCGGCGCGGGCGAGACCATCGAACTGGCCGCGCGCCACCTCAGCGAAGGCAAGGTGCGGCGGCTGCTGATCGCCAACCGCACCCTCGCCCATGCGCAGGAACTGGCCAGCCGCCATGGCGGCGTGGCGCTGCCGCTGACCGAACTGGAGCGCCACCTGGCCGAGGCCGACGTGGTGTTCTCCGCCACCGCTGCCCGCGAACCGGTGATCCACCGTGCCGCGGTGGCCAACGCCCTGCGCGCACGCCGGCACAAGCCCATGCTGCTGTTCGACCTGGCCGTGCCGCGCGACATTGAAGCCGACGTTGCCAGTCTCAACGATGCGTTCCTGTACACCGTGGACGATCTCGAGCGCGCGGTGGAAGACAACCGCCGCAGCCGCCGCGAGGCCGCCGCCGAAGCGGAGACGATCATCGACCTGCAGGTCTCGCGCTTCGTCGAAACCCTGCAGGCCAGTGCCCACCAGGCACCGCTGCGGCAGCTGCGCGCCTTCGGCGAGGCCACCCGTGCCGAACTGCTGGAACGCGCGCGCCAGCAGCTGGCCAACGGCAAGCCGGCCGACGAAGTGCTGGAACTGCTTGCCCACGGCTTGACCAACCGCCTGCTGCACCCGCCGACCGCCGCCCTGCGCGCGGCTGCGCTCAGCGGCGATGCCGACCTGACCCGCGCCGCCGAGCGCCTGTTCCCGGCCACGCCGGGTTACCGCCACCCACCTGTGAGAACCGATGACGCCGACCCTGCGCCGTAAGTTGGAAGCGCTGGCCGAGCGCCGCGAAGAACTGGAACGTCTGCTCGCCGAACCGGAGGTGGTCGCCAACAACGCGCGCTTCCGCGATCTGTCGCGCGAATTTTCCCAGCTCGAACCGATCGCCACCGCACTGGCCGATGAAGCACGCGCCAAGGCCGACCTGGCTGCGGCCGAAAGCATGCGTGCGGACCCGGACCTGCGCGAGCTGGCCGACGAGGAAATCGCCGCCGCGCAAGCCCGCCTGCAGGAACTGGAGCAGGAACTGGCGCTGCTGCTGGTGCCGCGCGACCCGCGCGATGAAGGCAACCTGTTCCTGGAAGTGCGCGCCGGCACCGGCGGCGACGAGGCGGCGATCTTCGCTGGCGACCTGTTCCGCATGTACGCCCGCTACGCCGAGCGACAGGGCTGGAAGGTCGAGATCGAATCGGACAATCCCGGCGAACATGGCGGCTACAAGGAAGTGGTGGCACGCGTGGTCGGCCGTGGCGCGTTCTCGCGCCTGAAGTTCGAATCGGGCACGCACCGCGTGCAGCGCGTGCCGGCCACCGAATCGCAGGGCCGCATCCACACCTCGGCGGCCACCGTGGCGATCATTCCGGAAGCCGACGAAGTCGATGAGATCGTCATCAACCCGGCTGACCTGAGGATTGATACCTACCGTTCTTCCGGCGCCGGCGGCCAGCACGTCAACAAGACCGAATCGGCGATCCGCATCACCCACGTTCCCAGCGGCGTGGTGGTGGAATGCCAGACCGAGCGCAGCCAGCACGCCAACCGGGACAAGGCAATGAAACGCCTGAAGGCACAGCTGCTCGATGCCGAGCGCCAGCGCCATGACGCGGCGCAGGCCGAATCACGGCGCCTGCAGGTCGGCAGCGGCGACCGCAGCCAGCGCATCCGCACCTACAACTTCCCGCAGGGCCGCATCACCGACCACCGCGTGGAAGGGCTGACCCTGTACGACCTGCCCAACGTGTTGGCCGGCGACCTGGACCCGCTGCTGCAGCGATTGAGCCACGAGCACCAGGTCGACGCCCTGGCCCAGCTTTCGGCCGGCTGACCCGCATGTCGGCCTGGCAGCAGCGGCAGCAACTGCAGCAGGCGATCACGCGCCAGCCCGGCGACTTCGTTGCCTGGGTGATGCTGGCCGACCTGGAACTGGAAGCCGGCGACATTGCGGCCGGCGAGCAGGCCGCGCGACGCGCGCTGCAACTGCGGCCCAATCATCCTGAAGCACTGGCCCGGCTGGGCCGGGTAGCGTGGATGGCAGCAGCGCATGCCGATGCCGCCACGCTGCTGGGCCAGGCCTCCGCGCTGGCGCCGGAGCACCCGGGCATCGCGTTGTGGCTGGGGCACGCGCTGGAAGATGCCAACGATGCGGAAGGTGCATCGGCAGCCTATCGCCGCGCGCATGCACTGATGCCCGAAGAGCCGTACATCGCCGCACAGCGCCTCGCCTGGCAGCGTCGCCTGTGCGATTGGCAGGACGTGGATGCGCTGGCCACCCAGGTGCGTGGCGCGCTTGCATCTGGCCAGGGCGTGGTTGAGCCCTTCGCGTTCCTCAGCGAAGACGCCGGCGCAGCCGAACAGCTTGCTTGTGCGCGTGCGCGCGCGGCCGCTGTCGCTGCTGCGGTGCGGCCACTGTCGCCGGTGAAGCTGCGCGAACGAGGTCCACTGCGCGTGGGCTTCCTGTCCAACGGGTTCGGCGCTCATCCCACCGGATTGCTGACGGTGGCGCTGCTGGAACACATGGGCCAGGACCCGGCCCTGCAGCTGCATCTGTTCGCGCTCAACGCCGACGATGGCAGCCGCATCCGCCAACGCCTGCAGACCGCCACCCGGCTGCATGACGTGGCGGGATTGCGCCATGCCGATACCGCCGCGCGCATCCGTGCACAGGGCATCGACCTGCTGTTCGACCTGCGCGGCTGGGGCGGCGGTGGCACACCGGAAGTACTGGCGATGCGCCCTGCCCCGCTGCAGCTCAACTGGCTGGCCTACCCCGGCACCTCCGGTGCGCCGTGGCTGGAGGCCGTGATCGGTGACAGCTTCGCGCTGCCGCCCTCGCTGGAAGCGCACTACAGCGAACGTGTGCTGCGCCTGCCGCGTGCGTTCCAGCCGTCGGACAACACCCGCGTGCTGGAGCCGGCACCGGACCGCGCGGCCTGCGGGCTGCCTGCGCAGGGCACGGTATTCTGCTGCTTCAACAACAGTTACAAGCTCAACCCGCGCAGCATGGGCCGCGCGTTCGCGGTGCTGCAGGCCGTACCCGGCAGCGTGCTGTGGCTGTTGTCCGGCCCCGGCCAGGCCGATGCGCGGCTGCGTGCCGCCGCGCAGGCAGAAGGACTCGATCCGGCGCGTCTGGTGTTCATGGCCAAGCTGCCGCATCCGCAGTATCTGGCCCGCTATCAGTTGGCCGACCTGTTCCTGGATACGAACCCGTACAACGCGCACACCACCGCGTCGGATGCACTGTGGGCCGGCTGCCCGGTACTGACCTGCCCCGGCGCCACCTTCGCCGCGCGCGTGGCCGGCAGCCTGAACCATCAGCTGGGTCTGGAGCACATGAACGTCGCCGACGACGCGGCGTTCGTCGCCACTGCCAGCGCACTCGGCAACGATCCGACCGCCTTGGCCGCGGTGCGCGCCGAACTGGCGCAGGCACGCGAGCGCAGTGGCCTGTTCGACATGGCAGCTTTCGCGCGTGATCTGTCCGCACTGCTGCAGCAGCTGGCCCGCGAACAGGGCTGGCAGGGCCTCGACACGCGCTGACCTCGCCCTGCGCTACGCTCGGGCTTCCTTCCCGCGTGGTATGACGATGGCCAAGCTCAAGCGCAAGGAATACGACGAACTGCTGCAGCCGCTGCAGCTGGAACTGGCGGCGATGGCACGCTGGGTGCAGCACAGCGGGCAACGCCTGCTGGTGCTGTTCGAAGGACGCGATACCGCCGGCAAGGGTGGCGCGATCCAGACCATCAGCGAGCACCTCAACCCACGCCAATGCAGGGTGGTGGCGCTACCCAAACCCACCGACCGCGAAGCCACGCAGTGGTACTTCCAGCGCTACGCCTCGCATCTTCCGGCCGCCGGCGAGATCGTGCTGATGGACCGCAGCTGGTACAACCGCGCCGGCGTTGAACGGGTGATGGGCTACTGCAGCGAGACCGAATACCAGCAGTTCCTGCGCCAGGCGCCGGTGTTCGAACAGCTGCTGGTGGATGACGGCATCCTGCTGTTCAAGTACTGGTTGTGCGTGGACCAGGAGCAGCAGGAAAAGCGCTTTGCCGAACGCCATGTCGATCCGCTGAAGGGCTGGAAGCTGTCACCGGTGGACCTGAAGTCACGCAGCAAGTACAGCGCGTACACCGAAGCGCGCGAGGCGATGCTGCGCGCGACCCATCGCGACGGTGCGCCGTGGACGCTGGTGGATTTCAACGACCAGCGGCTGGGTCGCCTGACCCTGGCCCGCAACCTGCTGGACCGGCTGCCGGACACGCGGGTCGATGCACCGTTGCCGGAGCTGCCGAAGCTGAAGGGCAAGCTGCATCGCGAGCACTACGATGTGCTGAAGCCGATCGAGGATTTTCCGGTCGAAGAATAGGGTTGGTCGGCAGGGCCTGCGGCCCTGCACCTGCTACAGGCAACGGCACCAGCCGAAGCAACGGCCGAAGCGGTATTCCGTGGGATGGTGGGGCGGTGTCGGAGTGCGGGGACGCCGCAAGTACGTCCCTGTAGGCTTGGCCGCGGCATCCATGCCGCGGACACCCCGCACTCCGACATCGCCCCACCTCTGACAGATCTCCGCGATCTGGTAGATCCACGCCATGCGTGGATGAATCTCCATCGGAATCGAATATCTCAACAATTGAACGAAAAGCATCCACGCATGCCGCGGACACCCCGCACTCCGACACCGCCCCACCTCTGACAGATCTCCGCGATCTGGTAGATCCACGCCATGCGTGGATGAATCTCCATCGGAATCGAATATTTCAACAATTGAACGAAAAG